>NZ_JASDCZ010000099.1:0-8488 GCF_030407635.1 Micrococcus sp. APC 4021 | reverse complement strand
CCGCGCTCCTTTGGTACTGTCCCGGGGTCCCTCGGCACGCTCCGTGGGACACCCCCGTCCCCGCACAGAGGAAGAACCCCATGCAAGAGCAGTTCACGGCCTGGTCCGTGCTGGTCGACGCCGGCCTCATCGGCGCGCTCCTGGCCGTGGGCACGCTGGCCCGTGCCGTCATCACGCCCCTCCAGACCCTGATGATCCCGGCCTCCGTCATCGCGGGCATCCTGGGCCTGGCCCTCGGCCCGAACGGCCTGGGCTGGCTGCCGTTCAGCCCCCAGCTGGGCACGTACGGCTCGATCCTGATCGTCATCGTGTTCGTGTGCATCGCGCTCACCGACGACTTCGACGTCCGCAAGATCGGCCGCCCCGTGGGCGCGTTCGCGTCCTACGGCGTGCTGATCTACTCCTCCCAGGTGGCCATCGGCGCCCTCGTCACGCTGGTCCTCCTGCAGCCGCTGTTCGACGCGCCCGACTCGTTCGCCGCCCTGCTGTTCGCCGGCTGGGCGGGAGGCTTCGGCTCCGCGGCCGCCGTGGGCCAGGCGTACGCGGCCAACGGTGATGCGACCGTCACCTCGCTGGCCTACACCTCGGCCACCGTCGGCATGATCGTCGGCGTGGTGGGTGGCATCATCCAGGCCAAGATCGGCGCGCAGCGCGGCCACGCGCGGGAGTTCGCGGGCCTGACCTCCATCCCGGAGGAGCTGCGCACCGGGGTGCTGAACCAGGTGGAGGAACGCCCGGTCATCGGCCGGCACACCTTCTCGGCGGCCTCGGTGGAGTCGCTGGCCTTCCAGGTCGGCGTGGTCGCGATGATCGCGGCGGCCGCGCACGGCGTGGTCTCCTGGATCACGGCCGTGTGGCCGAGCGTCGTGGGTGAGGACGGTCCCCAGCTGATCATCCCCGCGTTCGCGATCGCGTTCCTCCTCGGCCTGATCGCCCGCGTCCTGTTCCAGGCCACGAAGACGGCGAAGTTCCTCGACCCGGGCTCGCTGAACTCGGTGTCCGGCACCGCCACGGACATCCTCATCGTCTGTGGCATCGCCGCGATCGCCCCGACCGTGGTCGTGGACTACTGGCAGCCGCTGCTGCTCCTGTTCGTGATCGGCCTCGCGCTGGCCCTGTTCCTGGGGATCGTCGTGGCGCCGCGCGTCATGACCGACGCGTGGTTCGAGAAGCAGCTGTTCACGTGGGGCTGGGCCACCGGCGCCGTCGCCACGGGCGTGGCCATGCTGCGCATCGTGGACCCGAAGCTGAAGTCCGGGACCATGGAGCAGTTCGGCGTGGCCTACATCCCGGTGGTGCCCGTGGAGATCGCGGCCGTGTCCTTCGTGCCGCTGCTGCTCATCGCGGGCCTGTCCTGGGCCGTGGTCGGCATCTGGGGCGCCATCGCGATCATCGCGATCATCGCTGCCGTCTGGCTGCGCCGCACCGATCCGGGCCGCCGCACCCCGGCCCAGCAGGCGGTCCGGGCCTCGAGCCGCTGACGCTCCCCCACCGATCGCCCGAGGGCGGTCAGCTCGCCCGCCGGCACCGTGCCGGCGGGCCGGGGCGACCGGGCCCGGGCATGCGAGAAGGCCCCCAGCAGATGCTGGGGGCCTTCTCCTTCTCGTTGCGGGGGCAGGATTTGAACCTGCGACCTCCGGGTTATGAGCCCGGCGAGCTACCGAACTGCTCCACCCCGCGGCGACTTCTAGAACTATACACACCCGTCCCGTCGAGTTCAAATCGGCGTCAGCGTCCCGCCATCCGGCGGCCATGCGGCGGCCACTTGCCCCGAGACGGCGGCGGCCCCGACCACGCGCGGTGCGTGGCCGGGGCCGCCGTCGACGGTCCGGCGGGCCCGGCCCGCCGGCGCCGGCTCAGCCGCTCGGCGTCGGGCTGGGGCTCGACGACGGCGCGGGGCTCGCCTCGGCCGGGGCCTGGTCCTGGGCGGGCGCGTCGCCGCCCAGGGCGTCGTCGGCGGCGGTGGCACGCTTCAGGGCCTCGTTGAGACGCTTCTGCTGCTCGCCGTAGCCGGCCCAGTCGCCCTCGGCCAGACGCTCCTGGCCCTGGGTCAGGGCGTCCTGCGCCTCCTCGAGGGCCGCCGAGAGCTCCTCCTCGACCGTGCCCGGAGCCGACGGCTCCTCGCCCGGTGCGGGCGCCTCCGCCTGGTTCTCCTCCGGGGTGACCGCGCCCGAGTCGCCGTCGAACACCTGGTCCAGGGCCTCCTGGAGGGTGTCCGCGAAGCCGACCTTGTCGCCGAACGAGACGAGCACCTTGCGCAGCGTCGGGTAGGTGGTGCCGCCCGAGGAGCGGACGTACACCGGCTGGACGTAGAGGATGCCGCCGGCCACCGGCAGAGTGATCATGTTGCCGTTGAGCACCTCGGACGCGCCCTGGCGCAGCAGGTTCAGCTCCCGCGAGACGTCCGCGTTCGAGTCGAAGTTCGCCTGCGCCTGGCCAGGGCCGGGCACCGTGGTGGACCGCGGCAGCTCGAGCAGTCGGAGCTTCCCGTAGCCCTCGGCCTTCACGCCGTCCTCCCCCGAGCCGGCGTCGCCGGTGGCGGAGAGGAAACCGTAGAGCACGTTGCGCTGCTGGGCACCGTCCGTGATCTGGGGGATGTAGCTGCTGGTGAGGGAGAACGCCGGCTCGTCCTGGCCGGGCATCTGCAGCGTCATGTAGTACGGCGGCTGCTTGACGTCCTCCTCGCGCGTGGGGTCCGACGGCACGGACCACGCGTCGTTGTTCTCGTAGAAGTCGTCCGCATCGGTCACGTGGTAGCGGCCGAGCAGCTCGCGCTGGACCTTGAACATGTCCTCCGGGTAGCGGACGTGGTCCATGAGTCCGGCGCTCATCTCCGAGTACGGGCGCAGCGAGGACGGGTACACGTTCTGCCAGGCCCGCAGCAGCGGATCCTGGTCGTCCCACGCGTAGAGGGACACCGAGCCGTCGTACGCGTCCACCGTCGCCTTCACCGAGTTGCGGATGTAGTTCACCCGGCCCTGGAGCGCCGGGTTCTGGCCCTGGCTCAGGGAGTCCACCGTGACCTCGCCCAGCTGCTGGGCGGTGGAGTACGGGAACTGGTCCGAGGTCGTGTAGGCGTCCACGATCCACTGCACGCGGCCGTCGACGATCGCCGGGTAGGGGGCGGTGTCCACCGTCAGGTAGGGCGCGACCTTGCGGACGCGCTCGGCCGGGTCGCGGTCGTAGAGGATCTGCGAGGCCTCGTTCACGTCCGAGGACAGCACGAGCTCGGGCGAGCCGAACTTCACCGCGTACGCGAGCCGGTTGAACAGGTTGCCCACCGAGGGGCCGCCGTCGCCGGAGAAGGTGTACGCCGTGTCCTCCTGGGAGTCGGCCGTCTGCGGCCGGTCGCGTTCGACGGCCGGCGCGCCCTCGGGCGCACCCACCACCGAGTACGAGGGCGAGTTGAGCCCGAAGTAGATGCGCGGCTCGTAGTCCTGGTCGGAGGCCAGCGGCCCGCGCGTCGGGATCTCGGAGAGCAGCCACTGGGGCCGGCCGCCGGCCGCGACCTCGGAGGCGTCGGCCACGACCATGCCGTAGCCGTGCGTGTAGATGGTGTGGCGGTTCACCCACGACTGGGAGTCGTCCACGTTGACGTCACGGGCCGCCAGGATGGTGTCCCGCGTCTGGCCGTCCACCTCGTAGCGGTCCACGTGCAGCGTGGTGGGGAACGCGTAGTACGGACGGAACTGCTGGAGCTGCCCGAAGGTCTGGGAGATCAGGTTCGGGTCCATGAGACGGACGTTGGCCGTGTTGGCCTCCTCGCCCGCCAGGGCCCCGGCCTCGGGGTCCGTGGCGCCCTCATAGTTCGTCACCTCGACGTCGTCCAGGCCGTACGCCTCGCGCGTCATGGCGATGTTCCGCTCGATGTACTGGGATTCGAGCGTGCGCTCGGACGGCTTCACCTGGTACTCCTGCACGATGAAGGGGTACGCCGTGCCCACCACGAGCGCCGTGATGACCAGGACCGCGGTGCCGATCAGCGACAGCCGCCACCGGCCCGAGACCACCGTCCACACGAACAGGCCGGCCACGATCACGGCCGTGACCGCCAGGATCGCCGACGTCGGGATGACCGCGTTCACGTCCGTGTAGAGCGCGCCGGCCCAGTTGCCGGTCTGCGACTGCGTGGTGCGGTAGCGGTTGAGCCAGAAGTTGACGCCCTGCAGCAGCAGGAACACGGCCAGGGTGATGCCGATGTGGGCGCGCGCCGCCGGGGTGATCCGCACGCTGCCGCCCTCCTCCACGCGCACCGCGCCGTACAGGTAGTGCACGAGCAGACCGGTGATGCCGGAGACCAGGACCACCGAGATCAGGTACCCGACCATGAGCGTCAGGAACGGCAGGGTGGCCATGAAGAACATGAGGTCCAGGCCGAACTCCGGGTCCGCCTGGCCGTAGGGCACCTGGTTCAGGAACAGCAGGACCGTGTTCCAGCCGTTCATCGCGGTGGAGCCGGCGAACACGCCGAGCACGAGCGGGACACCCAGGAACACCAGGCGGCGGATGGGCTCGAGCTGGCGCTGGGCCTGGCTGAGCGAGTCCCGCGCGGCCGCGGACGCGTCCGCGGGGCGGTGGCGCCAGGCCGTGCGGATCGCCAGCCACACGGCGAGGGCCATCCCGAGCCCGGCGATCAGGAACAGCGCGGCCTTGGCGACGACCTCGGTCCAGAAGACCTCGGTGAAGCCCAGCTGCGAGAACCACAGCACGTCCGTGTAGACGTTCGTGAACACCACGAACAGCCCCACGAGCACGGCCACCGCGATGATGGTCAGCACGAGCGCGCTCGGCCGGCCCGGCCGGCCCCTGCCGCGCGCGGCGGAGGACCCGCCCCCGCCGAACGGGCCACCAGGACCGCGGTCGCCGTCGTCGCCCGGGCCGCGCGGGGCGCCGCCGAAGGGGCCGAACGCCCCGAACGGGCCGGACTGGCCCCCGGCGGTCCCGCCGCCGTCACGGGGCGGTCCGCCGAACGGTCCGCCGCCTCCCTGTCCGAAGCTCACTGCTCTGTCCTCTTCCCTCCCGCGTCCGCGGGGCTCTGCTCCGGCCCGGGGCGCTGCGCCCCGGACATGTCGTCCGGTCTGGTGGTCTGGTGGTCTGGTGGTCCTGGTGTGCGTCGGCTCAGCCGCACGTCCGGGCGGCGGCCGGGGTCTCCCCCCGGGCCACCGCCTCGACGATGTCGCGGGCCTGGCCCAGCGTGTCCACGGGGTACACCGTCAGGCCCTCGGGCACACGGCCGGCCAGCTCCTCGCAGTTCGCCGTGGGGGCGAGGAACGTCGTGGCCCCCGCCTCGGCGGCGCCGCGCACCTTCTGCGGGATCCCGCCGATGGGACCCACGACGCCGTCCCCCGTGATCGTGCCCGTTCCGGCGATCGAGGCGCCCCCCGTCATCGCCCCCGGGGTCAGCCGCTCGATCACGGTGAGCGCGAACATCAGACCCGCCGAAGGTCCGCCGATGTCCGGCACGGTCAGCTCGACGTCCACCGGGACGTCGTAGGCGGACTCGATCAGGGCCCCCATCTGCCACGGCTGGGGCGCGCCCTCGGGGGCGGCCGCCACCGGCACCTCGAGGTCCTGCTCCACGCCGTCGCGGCGGACCGTCAGCGTGACCGGGTCGGGCCCCGCGGCCCCGACGGCGGCGCGCACGGCCTCCAGGTCGGCCACGGGCCGTCCCTCGGCGGCGATCACCTCGTCCCCGGCCCGCAGGACGCCCTCGGCGGGCCCGCCGGGCACGAGCTGCTGCACGACGAGCCGCTGGGGCACCTCGCGTCCGAGCTCGTGCAGGGCCGCGGCGGTCGCGGTCTGCTGGGAGTCCGACATGGCCGCCGAATTGGCCTCGCCGACCTCGTCGGAGGTGACGCCGGTGGGATACATCAGCTCGCGCGGGGCCACGTCCACGGCGGGGTCCGTCAGGCCGCGGCCGAGATCGAGCAGGGAGGTGGTGCCGATGGGAGGACCCCCGACCATCACGGTGGTCATGTGCAGGGTCCCCTCACCCGGGTCCGCCTCGCCGCCCTCGACGCGCAGCACGGGTCGACCCTCGCGTTCGCCCAGCAGGTCCACGGCGGGGCCGGGGCCCTCGAGGATGTAGGGGGTGGGGGCCAGCAGTGCCAGCCCGGCGCTGCCCAGGGCGAGCCATCCGGAGAAGGGCACGCGGGCGGCGCGGGTGGTCCTCGAGGGCACTGCGCGCACGCGACACCGTCTTTCCTGGGGGTCCTGATCGGGCCGTCCTCGCCGCCGGGCACGGGCCGCGCGGCGACGGTCACACCAGTCTACGCGGGGCCGCGACCCCCGCCTGCCCCGCGCGACGCCGTGCGCCATGGGCGAACCGCGCCGCCGCGACGTCGGGAGGGCGGGCGCGTCGCGCCGACGCGGATACGCTGGAGACATGAGCAACGACGCGCGCACGCCCGGATCCGACGACGGCCGCGACCCCCTGGAGGAGATGCTGCGGCAGCTCTTCGGCGGCCAGGGCCCCGACCCGGACGAAGTCCGACGCGCCATGGAGGGCCTGGGCGGCCCCGGCGGGGTGCCCTTCGACCCGTCCCAGCTGAATCCGGCCATGATGCAGCAGGCCATGGCCCAGTTCCAGGCGATGATGAGCTCCGGCTCCGGCTCGGACGGCCCCGTGAACTGGTCTCTGGCGAAGCAGGCCGCCCGCCAGGCCGTGGCCGGCGAGGACCCGGCCGTCGGCTCGTTCGCGCGACGCGAGGTGGACGAGGCGCTGCGGCTGGCCGAGCTGTGGCTCGACGGCGTCACGCAGACCGAGCCCGTCGGCAGCGTCGGCGTGGCCTGGTCCCGTGCCGAGTGGGTGGAGGCGACCATGGACCAGTGGCGCCGGCTCACCGAGCCCGTGGCCATCTCGATGTCCCGTGCGATGTCCGCGGCCATCGAGCAGCAGCTGCCGGGTCAGCTCCCCGAGGGCATGGACGCCTCCCTGCTCGGCGGGCTGCAGCCCATGCTGAAGAACATGGGCGGCACGATGTTCGGCCTGCAGCTCGGGGGCGCCGTGGGCGCCCTGGGCAAGGAGGTGCTCTCGGGCACGGACATCGGCCTGCCCGTCGCCGGCCACCGTCTCGCCCTCGTCCCCGTGAACATCGAGGAGTTCGGCGACGGGCTCTCGGTGCCGGACGACCAGATCCGCATCTACCTGGCCCTGCGTGAGGCCGCACGCATGCGCCTGTTCCTGCACTCGCCGTGGCTCGAGCGGGACCTGTACGCCGCCGTCGAGCAGTACGCCGCGGGCATCCGCCTGGACACCGAGGGCATCGAGCGGGCCGCGCAGTCGGTGGACCCGATGGACCCCGGTTCCCTGCAGGCCGTGTTCGACGGGGCGTCCTTCATCGCCGCCCCGGACGCCACCCAGCAGGCCGCGCTGGACCAGCTGGAGCTGCTCGTCGCCCTCGTGGAGGGCTGGGTGGACGTGGTGGTCGCCGAGGCCGCGCGCCCGCTCGAGTCGGCGGCCGCCCTGCGCGAGACCATGAACCGCCGCCGCGCCTCGGGTGGCCCGGCCGAACAGGCCTTCGCCGCCCTCGTGGGCCTCGAGCTGCGCCCGCGCCGCCTGCGCGAGGCCGCCGCGTTCTGGGAGCACGTCACGGCCGAGCACGGCACGGAGTATCGCGAGGAGATCTGGCGCCATCCCGAGCGTCAGCCCACGGCGGAGGACCTCGAGGACCCCGCCGGGTACACCGGGCGCCGCTCCGCCGCGGACGCCAGCACCGAGTCCCTCGACGACGAGCTGCGCAAGCTCCTCGAGGGCGGCTTCGGCGACGCGCCGCGCGAGGGCTGAGCCCCTTTCGGCACGACGGCCGCGGGCGGCCCGGCACCTCGGGTGCGGGCCGCCCGCCGTCGTGTCAACCCGCGTCCTCGTCCTCCGCCCACCGGTCCGGCGCCGTGCGACCGCGGCCCTCGGCGAAGGTGACCCCGTCGAGGAAGGCCATCGCCTCGGCGTAGCGCGGGTACCGGTCCACGAGGCGTCGGAAGGCCGGGCCGTGTCCGGACTCCAGCAGGTGGGCCAGCTCGTGGACGAGCACCGCCGCCACCACCCAGTCCGGCATGCCGCGCAGCTGCGTCGAGAGCCGGATGGTGCCGCGCCCCGGCGTGCACGAGCCCCAGCGGCGGCGCTGCCGGGCCGACCACGTGACCGAGACCGGACGGGCCCGCCCGCCCAGGTGTGCCGCCGAGAGCCGTCCCGCCCAGGCCAGGAGCGCGTCGTCGGAGCGGGCGTCGGCGGGGCGGCCGTCCGGGTCGGCCGCGGGCTGCCCCGTCCCACCGCGTGCGCCCACCTTCGCGACCATCCGGCCGATCCACTCGCGCTCCTGCGCGGCCGAGAGACGGGCCGGGACGTTGACCTGCAGGCGGCCGTCGCGCCACGCCGCCGAGACGGTGCGGGTGCGGGCCGTGGAGCGCACGAGCCGCACGGGCGTGCCCTCCCAGTCCAGGTCGGTGCTCTCGCGGGCGGGACCGCGGTGGGCGGCCGGGACGGCACGCG
>NZ_JASDCZ010000098.1:0-8566 GCF_030407635.1 Micrococcus sp. APC 4021 | reverse complement strand
CCGGAGAGGACCCGATGAGCCACGCCACCCTTGTCCCGAGCACCGCGCCCACCCGCGTGGACGACCTGACGTTCAGCATCCACACCACGCCGTTCGACGAGGACTACACGCCCGCCGCCAGCACGCGCGCCACCACGAACTTCGCGAACCTCGCCCGCGGCACGGACCGGCGGGAGAACCTGCGCGCCGCCCTGGCCATGATCGACGGGCGCCTCAACGACCTCGCCCCCTGGGACAACCCGGAGCGGGACCGCTACACGGCGCGGATCGAGATCGTCTCGATCGACGTGCACTTCACCGCCGACGACGGCGCGGACGTCGACTTCCCGCTCATGGAGATGCTCGACGTGCGGGTGGTCGAGCGTGCGACGGGCGCCGTGCTCGGCCGCAGTGTGGGGAACAACTTCTCCTCCTACGTCCGCGACCACGACTTCTCGGTGGTGCTGCCCGCGCACGCGGTGACGTCGCCGGGGACCGAGGAGCCCGACGGCTTCGGCGACCTGCACGGGCGGCTGTTCCGGCACCTGCTGGACTCGCAGGCGTACCGGGAGCGGTTCCCGCAGCCGCCCGTGATCTGCATCAGCGTGTCCACGAGCCGCACCTACCGGCGGCTGACGAACGAGCACCCGGTGCTCGGGGTCGAGTACCGCCAGGACGAACCCTCCCGCACGGACCGCTACTTCGGCCGGATGGGCCTGGGGATCCGGTGCTTCCTGCCGCGCGGGGCCGTGGCGCCGCTGGCGTTCTACTCGCGGGGCGACCTGCTCAACGACCACGCGAACCTCTCCCTGGCCGGGCTGATCGCCACCATGGAGACCTTCCAGCGGATCTACCGGCCGGAGATCTACAACGCGAACGCCGGGGCCGGCGAGGTGTACCGGCCGCGCCTGGACCACGGCGACTTCTCGCAGACCCGGATCGCCTACGACCGCGAGGAGCGGGCCCGCCTCGGCCGGGAGCAGGGGGAGTACACGCAGGAGCACTTCGTGGGCCCGCACCGCGACCTGCTGGAGCGCTGGGCCGCCGCCCACGCCGCACGAGACAACGAGGAGACCCGATGACCACCCTGATCCCCACCGCCCTCGTCGGCAGCCTGCCGAAGCCCGGCTGGCTCGCCGAGGAGGAGACGCTCTGGTCGCCCTGGAAGCTCGAGGGGGAGCAGCTGCGCGAGGGCAAGCTCGACGCGCTCGCCCTCGCCGTGGCCGATCAGGAGCGTGCGGGCATCGACATCGTCTGCGACGGCGAGCAGACCCGCCAGCACTTCGTCACCACGTTCATCGAGCACCTCGGCGGTGTGGACTTCGACCGGCGGGAGACGGTGCGGATCCGCGACCGGTACGACGCGAGTGTGCCGACCGTCGTCGGGGAGGTGGGCCGGCCGGCGCCGGTGTTCGTGGACGACGCGAAGGCTCTGCGCGCCCGGACGGACCGGCCCATCAAGTGGACCCTGCCCGGGCCGATGACCATGATCGACACCCTCGCCGACCGCCACTACGGCAGCCGCGAGAAGCTCGCGTGGGAGTTCGCGCGCATCCTCAACGAGGAGGCGCGGGAGCTGGCGGCGGTGGGCGTCGACGTCGTGCAGTTCGACGAGCCCGCGTTCAACGTGTTCTTCGACGACGTCCGCGACTGGGGCGTGGCGACGCTCGAGCGTGCGGCCGAGGGCCTGACGTGTGAGACGGCCGTGCACATCTGTTACGGCTACGGGATCAAGGCGAACAACGACTGGAAGGCCACGCTCGGGGAGGAGTGGCGCCAGTACGAGACGTCGTTCCCGCTGCTGCGCGAGTCCACGATCGACACGATCGCCCTGGAGCGGCACCACTCCCGGGTGCCGGCGGAGCTCATCGGCCTGCTGCGCGGCAAGAAGGTGATGGTCGGCGCGATCGACGTGGCGAGCGACGAGATCGAGACGCCCGAGGAGGTCGCGGCGACCCTCCGGGAGACCCTCGAGTTCGTGGACGCGGACAAGCTGATCGCGAGCACCAACTGCGGCATGGCGCCGCTGGCTCGCTCCGTGGCGCGGGACAAGACCGCCGCGCTCGTGGCCGGCGCGCGGATCCTCCGGGAGGAGCTGGGCGGGGAGTGAGGGGGGCCTGATGGCCTTGCCTGGCCGGCGGGGCCCCGTCAGGATCGTCTGCATGGATCCTGATGCGAGCCCCCGTGTCCGGCTCACCGCTGACGATCCCCGGCCGGGCAGTCGTCCCGCGACGTCGACCGAGGGGCCCCACCGACAGCTTGATCAGCGATCATCGCCGGAGCTGTGGGGCCGTCTGGTCGCTGCGGTGTTCGCCCTCGACGGCGTCGAGGAGGGCCACAGCACCGTCTCGCCAGCAACGTCGCGCGCCCTCCACCTGACAGGCCGGCCGGAGGAGCGCACCCCGGAGGTCAACCTCTCACCAGGCCGGCGCTGGGAGCCGGTGCACCTGCATGGGGTGGACGACACGTCAGTGCACCTCGTCCTGGCGCCCGAGCGCGGCGTCCGTCTGGCCGAGCTCGGATGGCTCGAACCGCATGGCTACGCGGACTTCGGCACGGAGTGGATGCTCTACGGTCCGCGGGACGAGGCAGAGCTGGCCGTCGTCGTCGGGATCATCGAGGAGTCGCTCGCCTACGCGCGCGGTTGACGCAGCGCCCCGGAGCGGGGAAGCGGACGCGAGAGGAAACTGCGAATTTTTCGTTTTCGCGGGTAGTCTTGTTCCATGACTGCGACGGTGAATGACAAGCACACGGTGCTGCCGCCGACGGACCTCGAGGAGATGCTCGACGTCGGCAGGTTCCTCGACGGCCTGACGCAGCCGGCCGCCCTGGTCGGCCCTGATGGGCAGAAGGTCCCCCTGCCGCCAGAGGCTTTCAACGTCCTGCGGGACGTCGTCGAGGCGATGCGGGTGGGCAAGGCCATCACGGTGGCACCCGTCGACCAGCTGCTCACGACACAGGAGGCGGCGAACTTCCTCGGCATCAGTCGTCCCACGCTGGTGAGGCTGCTCGAGGAGGGCGCGTTGCCGTACGAGAGGACGACCGGTGGTCGGCACCGACGCATCCGGCTCCAAGACGTCGTGTCCTATCAGCAGCGGAAGCGCGGGGAGCGGCGTGCCTCGCTGAGCGACCTCGTAGGGGAGGCCTCGTCTGCGGGGCTCTACGACCAGAAGGCGGAGTCCTACCGCGAGGCGTTGCGTCAGGCTCGCGCCGACCTCCGGGGTGAGCGCGGGTAGTGGCGCGCTTCAGCGCGGTGCTCGACGCGTGCGTCCTCGTGCCCATCGCCCAAGCGGACACCTTGCTGCATCTGGCCGAGGCGGGCCTCTATCGGCCGGTATGGAGCGGGCGGATCCTCGACGAGACGGTGCGCGCACTGGAAGCGATGCATCCAGACATGCGTGCGTCGGGGGCGGCGCGTCACCGTGCCGGGGTCATGGACGCCGCCTTCGACGACGCGCGGGTCGAGGGGTGGGAGCAGCTCGTGCCCGGGATTGATCTTCCGGACCCCGATGATCGGCATGTGGTCGCCGCCGCGATCCAGGGACGTGCTGACCTGATCGTCACGGCGAATCTGAAGGACTTCCCGCGGGAGGTCGTTGAGTCCTTCGACATCGAGGTGCAGAGTCCGGATGAGTTTTTCATGAACCAGCTCGACCTGGACCCGGCTCGAGTGATGACGGCCCTCGCAGCCCAAGCGGGCGCGACACGGAATCCTCCGTTGACCGTCAGGGACGTCCTTGAGCGGCTGGTGCCGTGCGGTGCACCCCTGTTCGCGGAGGCCGCACGAGCCCAGCTCTGGCGGGTCGACGTTGAGCGACCTTGATTCAGCCCGACGCCAGAACCGGCGTCTGTCGGCTCACCCCCACACGCCGGAACCGGCGATGAGCCGGACCGCGAGCACCGCCATGACCACCGCGATCACCACGTCCACCACGCGCCACGCCTTCGGGTCGGCGAGCACCCGGGCCAGCAGGCGTGCGCCGTAGCCGAGCGCGGTGAACCACAGGACCGAGGCGGCGACGGCGCCGGCGGCGAAGACCCACCGCGCGTCGGGACCGTGCTGGTTGGCGAGGCTGCCCAGCAGCACCACGGTGTCCAGGTAGACGTGCGGGTTGAGCCAGGTCAGCGCGAGCGTGGTGGCGATGACCGAACCCGCGGTGCGCGGCGCCTGCTCGGCGACGAGCCCCTGCGGGCGCAGCGCGGCACGCAGGGAGGAGACCGCGAACCAGAGCAGGTACAGGGCGCCGCCCCAGCGCAGCACCTCGAGCAGCCACGGCACGGCCTGCACGAGCGCACCCACCCCGGCGGTCCCGGCCAGGATCAGCACGGCGTCCGAGGCCATGCACACCAGCACGACGGCGCCCACATGCTCCCGGCGCACGCCCTGGCGGAGCACGAAGGCGTTCTGGGCGCCGATGGCGACGATGAGGGCGAGTCCGGTGAGCAGGCCGGTGCCGGCGAGGGTCCACATGGGTGAGGACGCTAGGGCCCGGCCGGGCCTGAGCCAAACGAAGAGAACTGCAGGTGCCTAAGCTCTGCTTCATGAACCTTGATCAGCTGCAGGCGCTGCGTGCGATCGCGGACGAGGGCTCGTTCGAGGCGGCCGCGTACGAGCTCGGCGTCAGCGCCTCGGCGGTCAGCCAGCGCATCCGCGCCCTGGAGCGGGAGGTGGGCCAGGTGCTGCTCCGGCGCGGCACACCCTGCGAGCCGACTGAGGCCGGCGTCGGCCTGGTGCGCGTGGCCCGGCACATGCGGGTGCTCGAACAGGAGGCGTGGGCCGGGCTGGGCCGCACGGCGGCCGGGCGCAGCGTCACCTCCCTGGCCGTGCCCGCCGACGTGCTGGGCACGTGGTTCGGGCCCGTCCTGGCCGAGGCCGCCGACTGGGACGACACGGTCCTGGACCTGCACGTCGAGGACCAGGACCACAGCGCCCGGCTGCTGCGCCGGGGCGAGGTGCTGGCCGCCGTCACCACGGAGCCGCAGCCGGTGCAGGGGTGTGCGGCGGAGCCGCTGGGGAGCATGCGCTACGTCCCGCTCGCCTCGCCCGCCCTGCGCGCCCGGCACGCGGCGGGCGACGTCGTCGACCTCGGCGCGATGCCCATGATGCGCTACAACGCGAAGGACGACCTGCAGCGCCTCGCGCTGAGCGGCGCCGGGCTGGACGTCGCCCCGCCCACGCACCTGGCGCCGTCGTTCGACGGGTTCCACCGGTCCGTCCGGGCCGGCCTGGGGTGGGGGATGCTCGTGGACGCCCAGGCCGTCGAGGACGTGCGCGCCGGCCGGCTGGTCCGCGTGCCCGGGCTCGACGACGTCCTCGTGCCCCTGTACTGGCAGGCGGCCACACTGCCCGTGACGCGCCTGGTGCGGCTCACGCGGGCGGTGCGGGAGGCGGCCCAGCGGACGCTCGAGCGGGGGTGAGGCGGCACCAAGGGGCGCGGGCCGTCAGCGACGTCGCAGCGGTGCCGGCGCCTCCATGGAGGCCTCGACCAGCACCGGCCGGAAGCCCAGTGCCTCGTTGACGTCGAGCATGTGCCGGTTCTCCTCGGCGTTCCACGTGATGATCGCGCGGGCCCCGGGCAGCGCGTCGCGGACGGCGATGAGGTTCGCCGCCTTCACGCGCATGCCGAGGCGGCGGCCGCGGTGCTCGGGCAGCACGATGGTGTCCCACTGGTCGATCAGCCCGTCCGGGCGCGAGCGGGGCGCCACCAGCTCGCTCAGGGCGACGATCCGACCGGTGGCACGGTGCCGCGCCACCGCGCGGAAGAGCCGCCCGGTCGTGAGGATCTGCTCGTCCATGCGACGCACGCGGGCCGCATCCCAGACCTGCTCCACCACGGTGCGTTCCCCGGACGGCACGTCCGTGGCCATGCGGGCCTTGAGGACGGCGACGTCGTCCTGCAGGGACGCGTCGGCCGCGCCCTCCCAGGCGTGGAGCTCGTAGTCCGACGAGACGCCTTCGGCCTCGGCCAGGGCGACGGCGGGGTCGATCCCGGGATCGGCGAAGTCATACCGGCTCACCCGCTCGGTCTGGACGAGCGCGAAGCCGTAGGACTGGGCGAGACGCACACCCGGATGCTCGGCGGGCACCGCACCGGCGCCGTTGGGCGGGGTGAGCGTCCGTTGCCCGGCCACCGGCCGCGGCGTCAGCGGCCAGGTCTCGAAACGGGTGAGGCCGGCGGTGTCCAGGACGAGCCGCTCGGCCAGTGCGCGGCCGTGGCCGCGTCCGCGGTGCCGCGGGTGGATGTAGACGTTGAGGGCGGCCGCGTCAGGGTCGTCGACGTGGTTGATCAGGACGCGGGCGTAGCCGACCGCCTCGCCGTCGACGTACGCCAGGTAGCGGCGCTGCGTGTGGTCGGTCTCGGCGGCGGCCTGGATGAGCGCGTCCCTGGGGGTCTCGTCCCACTCGGTCGTGCCGATCAGCTCGTGGTTGTACTCGTCTCCGAGGTGGCAGTAGGCCCGCCAGTGGGGGTCGTCCGACGAGGCGGGCAGGGGGAATTCGATGATGTCAGGCATGCGGTGACTGCTTTCTGAAGAAAGGGGTGGGCGCAGAGGCGCCCGTCGAGCCGTGCTCGAGACGGGCGCGCGGGGAGGCCGGTGGTGGGTCGTCCGACCCACGGGGTCACTGCTGCTGCATCATGGGGTGAACTGTGTCACGACGCGGATCGGTGGGCAAGGGCCTTTGCTGTCGAGATGCAGGCAAAGTTCCCCACGACGCGCGGGGAACTCTTCGCATATCGGGCGGGATCCGGCCGGGGTGACACTGGGTGTCCAGGTGGGCGCCCCCGCGGGTCCCGGGGATCGCCCGAAACGTACGGGCGGCTGCCGCTCTGGCGGGTTGGTTGTGGCGGGCCGTGCGGCGGGGGGCAGGGCCGGAGGTGGCGCACACGGCGCATGGCAGGGCCCCTCGTCACTAACGACCGAATCTGCCTATCCCACGGGGCGAAATCCGAGCCGCTGGTAGATCCTCATGGCCGCATCGGAGGTGCCCTGTCCGAAGCGCAGACTCAGAGTGTGGTCACCGGCGTCGCAGCAGGTTGCGATGGCGTGTTGGACCAGAGCCCGCCCGATCCCCTTCCCGCGTGCGTGGGGATCAATGAAGAGGTCGATGATGAACGGACCAGTGAGGTGTTCGTCCCAGATCGAGTGGGTGACCACCATGATGGCTCCGGCGAGACGGCCACCCACCCACGCTGTAGTGCTCGCATCGGCGCGCAGCTTTCCGTAGTCACCGCGGAAGGTCGCGTTCATCTCCTCGCGCGCCTCGTCTAGATCGGAGGCAGCGACGTCGGGTGGGTAGCTCATCAGATAGCACTGGGCCAGATCGTCGGCCATCCCAACGTCCAACCCTCGAAAGTCGAGTCCTCCAGGGAGCTGGTCAGCAGGGTAGAGCTGCGGCAAGTGAAGAGTCAGAAGGTCAGTGGGCACAGTTGTTCCTCTCGTGATGGTGGGGTGTTCAGCGCGATGCCGTCAGAGAGTGAACATGGCTAGGAAGATAGCAGTGCAGAGGCGCAGTGGAGATAGGGCGAGACGCTCGGAGTGTGAGGGGCTGGTCTCGTGCTCGTGGAAGCGCAGCCACAAACGACCGGTTGTGCCGCGTGCCTCTGAGAGTCACCCACCCGCCGCATCCGCAGGCGGAGGATGGCGAAAGCGCTCACCCCCCGAGTGGGGCTGGCGTCCATGGCGCGGCTGGTGACCGGCGCAGTTCTGGCGTGGGTCAGCTCTACGCGGGTCGGTCAGACCCGCGTAGCGTCGATGATGTCCGGCGTGGAGCCCCTCGGGCCTTCGCGCGTCTGACCCGATCGAGGGAGTCTCTCGTGTACATCCACAAGCAGAAGCTTCAGCACGTCTCCAGCCCCGAGAAGCCTGACGCGGTCTACGCCCGCAAGCTGCAGGAGGTGATCGGCGGGCAGTACGGCGAGATCACCGTGGCCATGCAGTACAGCTTCCAAGCATGGAACGCCCACATCCCGGGCAAATACCGGGACCTACTCTTCAGCACGGCGGCCGAGGAGTTCGGACACGTCGAGATGCTCGCCACCATGGTGGCCCAGCTGCTGGAGAAGGCCCCGGTGGGGATCACCACCGACGCCATCCAGGATGACCCGGCCGTGGCCGCCGTCATCGGGGGCACCGACCTGCAGCAGGCCATCGTGGCCGGTGCCGGTGCTCGCCCCGTGGACAGCATGGGGAATCCGTGGACCGGAGCGTATGTCACGGCCAGCGGCAACCTGCTGGCCGACATGACCGCCAACCTCAACGCCGAGATGCAGGGCCGCACCCAGGTGGCCCGGCTCTACCACATGACCGATGACCCGGGCATCCGGGAGCTGCTCTCCTTCCTTCTGGCCCGGGACACGATGCACCAGAACCAGTGGGCGGCGGCTGTGAAGGAGCTGCAGGAAGACGGCCTGGAGGAGATGCCGGTGCCGAGCAACTTCCCGCAGAAGAAGGAGGCCACGGAGCACTCGTACACGCACTATGAGTTCTCTGACGGTCAGGCCACTGCGGAGGGTTCGTGGGCTGCAGGCCCCACCCCGGACGGCAAGGGCGAGTTCTCCTACTCGTCCGAGCCGCCGGCGGGGGTCCC
>NZ_JASDCZ010000097.1:0-8775 GCF_030407635.1 Micrococcus sp. APC 4021 | reverse complement strand
GCCCCCAGCATCCCACCCCTCAGTACGCTGGACGGATGAGTCAGAACGACCTCACCGTCTACGGCGCCGACTGGTGCCGCGACTGCCTGCGCACCAAGCGCCAGCTCGATGAGCTCGGCGTCGCCTACGACTACGTGGACCTCGTCGCCGACCCGGCCCAGGCCGATGCCGCCGAGCGGATCTCCGGCCGGAAGAACATCCCCGTGGTCGTGTTCCCCGACGGCGACCACCAGGTGGAGCCGACCAACGAGGAGGCCGCGGCCAAGCTCACCGCGCTGGGCCTGATCTGAGATCGGGGGCCGCTCCCCGCGCGAGCCCCGCCGGCCCTCTCGGCGGGTGCGCATCGGGGTCTACGCTCTCCCCATGGAGCACATCGACGAGACCGCCCTGCCCGCCCCCGAGGACCGCGTCGTGTCCGCGACCCACCACGTCGACGCCCCGGCCGGCGTCGTCTTCGAGCTGATCGCGGACCCCTCCCGCCAGCCCGAGTGGGACGGCAACGACAACCTGGCCGAGGCCGCCCCCGGGCAGCGGGTGACCGCCGTCGGGGACGTGTTCGTGATGACCCTGCAGAAGGGCGTGGACCGCGCGAACCACGTGGTCGAGTTCGAGGAGGGCCGCCGCATCGCCTGGAAGCCCTCCGAGGTCGGCGGGGAGCCGTTCGGCCAGCTGTGGCGGTGGGAGGTCGAGGGCGACGACGAGGGCGGCTGCCGCGTCACCCACACCTATGACTGGACCGCCCTGACCGACCCGAAGCGCATCCAGAAGGCGCTGCGGACCGGCGAAGAGCAGCTCCGTGCGTCGATCGACCGGCTCGCGGAGCTCGCCGAGCGTCAGGACTGAGGGCAGGCGACGCCCGCCGCCGTCACGCCGCTCCGCGCCGCCGTCAGCGGTTGAGTCGCTCGCCGGTGTCGGCGTGGAACAGGTGCACGCGCTCCGGGTCCGGGACCACGTGCACCACGGACCCCTTCTCCGGCGCCGTGTAGCCCACCGTCCGCAGGGTGATGAGCCGCTCCTCGCCGCCGATCGTCGCGTGACCGTACACGTACGCGTCCGCGCCGAGCTCCTCCACGGTGTCCACCTCCACGGGCAGGCCGGCGGCGTCGTCGCTGATCACCAGGTTCTCGGGGCGCACGCCGAGGTCCACCGTCGTGCCGGCGTCGGCCAGATCCTCCCGCGGCACGGGGATGACCGTCTCGCCCCAGTGCACGCCCTCGTGCGTGGCGGGCATGCGGAAGATGTTCATGGCGGGGGAGCCGATGAACCCGGCGACGAACACGTTCATCGGGCGCTCGTAGAGGTTGCGCGGCGTGTCCACCTGCTGGAGGCGGCCCTCCTTGAGGACCGCCACCCGGTCGCCCATGGTCATGGCCTCGGTCTGGTCATGGGTCACGTACACGGTGGTGGTGCCCAGGCGACGGGTCAGGTTGGCGATCTGGGCGCGGGTCTGCACGCGCAGCTTCGCGTCCAGGTTGGAGAGCGGCTCGTCCATGAGGAACACCTGCGGGTCGCGCACGATCGCCCGGCCCATGGCCACGCGCTGACGCTGGCCCCCGGAGAGGGCCTTCGGCTTGCGGTCCAGGTACTCGGTCAGGTCCAGCAGCTTTGCGGCGTCCTCGACGCGGCGGCGCCGCTCGTCCGCGGGGACGCCGGCGATCTTCAGGGCGAAGCCCATGTTGTCCGCCACGGTCATGTGCGGGTACAGGGCGTAGTTCTGGAACACCATCGCGATGTCCCGGTCCTTGGGGTCCACGTCGGTGACGTCCCGGTCGCCGATCAGGATGCTGCCGTGGGAGAGCTCCTCGAGGCCGGCGAGCATGCGCAGGGAGGTGGACTTGCCGCAGCCGGAGGGGCCCACGAGCACGAGGAACTCGCCGTCGGCGATCTCCAGGTCGAGGGAGTCGACGGCGGGGCGGGGGGAGCCGGGGTACTGGCGGCTGGCGGAGCGGAAGGTCACGGAGGCCATGGTGGGGTTCCTTTCACGGGCAGGTACGTGCCCGACGATCCAAGGTGAAGGAGAGGGATGGGTGAGGGTCGGGGCTGACGGTCTACGGCGGCGCGGTGCTCGCTCTCGGCCGCAAGGCCAGGTGGTGCATGATCCGATGGGGGTGGGCGGCGCCGTCGAGGGCGCCGAGCGCCAGGCGGACGGCGCGGCGGCCCTGCTCGAGCGGGTTCTGGTCCACGGTGCTGATGCCCAGGCGGGCGGCCTCGGGGTGGCCGTCCAGGCCCATCACGGACACGTCCTCGGGCACGCGCAGCCCCAGGGAGTGGGCTGCCATCCAGGTGCCCATGGCCATCTCGTCCGAGATGCACATGACCGCCGTCGGCCGGCGCCGCGGGTCGGCGAGGAGGGCGCGCGCCTGGTGGTAGGTGCCGCCGATGGTGAAGTCCGCGGGCACCATCCAGTCGGCCGGCGTGCGCACCCCGGTGGCGGCGAGGGCGTGCAGGAACCCGCGGGTGCGCTCGGTGCTGACCTGGAACTCGATGTCCTCGTCCACGCGGCCCACGTAGGCGATGTCCCGGTGTCCGAGCTCCAGCAGGTGCTCGGTGGCCATCCGTGCGGCGCGGGCGTGGTCCACCTGGACGGCGGTGAACCAGTCCGGCAGGGTCTCACCCGCCGGCAGGCGGCCGCCGACGGCGATCACGGGCAGGCCGAGGCGTTCGAGTCCGGCGAGCTCGAACATGCTCAGCCGGAACGAGAGGGTGATCAGGGCGTCCAGCCGCCGTCGAGGCAGCAGGTCTGAGATGACCGTGGACCGACGCTCCGGGTCCTGGCCGACGTCGTAGAGCGTGAGGTCGTACCCGTGTCGCACGAGCTCGTCCGCGGCGCCCTCGAGCACGGCGGCGAAGAACCACCGGTGGGCGGAGGGGGTCACCAGCCCGATGTTGCGGGTGCGGCCCGAGGCGAGCGAAGAAGCGGCGGAGTCCGCCACGTAGCCGAGCGTGGCGACGGCCTCCTGGACTCGGGTGCGCGTGGCGACCGCCACGGGGCCGGAGCCGGTGAGGGCACGGGAGGCGGTGGCGGTGGAGACCCCGGCCATGCGGGCGACGTCCTTGATGCCGACCATCGGCGGTCCTCCTCCCGGTTCGAGGGGTTCTGTGGCGGGGCGGGTGCACGACGGCGGCGGGCCGGGGGTCGATGCGTGGCACCAGAGTACGGCACGGCAGGCGCGGTGGTGGAAGCGCTTCCATTCCCGTTTCAGCCGGTCTTGACCGCCGCCCCCACTCCCGCATGGCCGTGTTCATGCGGGAGCGCACGTCTGTGTGGCACATCACAGTGGAAGCGTTTACACTCCTGGGGACTGACTCCTTCAGCCGCCGGGGGCAGGCGCCGTCTCACCGCGGAGCCCACGTCGGCGACGCAACGGCCGGCGCATGCCGCGGGCCGCCACCCCTCGTGAAAGGCACACCATGCAGTCGACGACGACCGGCGGCCTCCTCCGCCGCCCGCTCAGCCTGACCCTCACCGCGGCGTTCTCCGCCCTCGCGCTCACCGCGTGCGGCGGCGGCTCCTCCGCCCCGGCGTCCTCCTCCCCGGCCGGCGCCACCGAGCAGGGCACGGCCGCCGCGTCCCCGAGCCAGGACCTCTCCGAGGCCGGCGCCACCACCATCACCATGTGGGTGGACCAGAACCGCCAGGAGCCGCTGCAGGCCGTGGCGGAGGACTTCAAGGAGGACACCGGGATCACGGTGGAGCTCGTGGTCAAGGACAACTCCACGATGAAGGACGACTTCATCACCCAGAACCCCACGGGCGAGGGCCCGGACGTGATCGTCGGCGCCCACGACTGGATCGGCTCGCTCGTGCAGAACGGCACCATCGAGCCCCTTGAGCTGGGCGACAGAGCCGGCGACTTCGTGGAGTCCTCCGTGCAGGCCGTCACCTATGAGGGCCAGACCTGGGGCGTGCCGTACTCCGTGGAGAACATCGCCGTCCTGCGCAACACCGAGCTGGCCGAGTCCACCCCGGCCTCCTTCGACGAGATGATCGCGGAGGGCCAGAAGGCCGTCGACGCCGGCGAGGCCGAGTACCCGTTCGTGGTGGGCCTCGACCCCGTCAACGGCGACCCGTACCACCTGTACCCGTTCCAGACCTCCATGGGCGCCCCCGTGTTCAAGCAGGCCGAGGACGGCTCGTACGACACCGGCTCACTGGCCATGGGCGGGGCGGAGGGTGAGGCCTTCGCCGAGAAGCTGGCCGAGTACGGCGAGTCCGGGGTGCTGAACCCGAACATGACCGCGGACATCGCCAAGGAGCAGTTCAACTCCGGCAACGCGGCCTACTTCATCACCGGCCCGTGGAACGTCGAGGAGGCCGAGGCGGCCGGCGTCGACTTCGAGGTCGAGGCCATCCCGTCCATGGGCGACCAGCCGGCGCAGCCGTTCGTGGGCGTCAACGCCTTCTTCGTCTCCTCAGAGTCCGAGAACCAGCTGGCCGCGAATGAGTTCGTGGTCAACTACCTCTCCACCGAGGCGGCCCAGGACGCGCTCTACGCCGAGGGCAAGCGTCCCCCGGCGCTGACCGCCTCCTTCGACAAGGCGGCCTCGGACGAGACCGTGAAGGCGTTCGGCGAGATCGGCGAGAACGGCGTCCCCATGCCGGCGGCCCCCGAGATGGGCGCGGTGTTCGAGTTCTGGGGCGGCGCCGAGATGAGCATCATCAAGGGCGAGGGCGACCCGGTCCAGACCTGGCAGAAGATGATCTCCGACATCGAGGGCCGCATCGGCCAGTGATCCGGCGCGGTCCGCCTCCGGCGTCCCCGCGGGGACGCCGGAGGCGGACCGTGGCCCCGCGCCCTCGGGGCGCACCCCCCTTCCACGGCAGGCCCTCGGGCCGGATGAGGAACTATGAGCCCGTCTTCCACCGCGTCGGACCGGTCCGACGCCGCCACCGCCGCCCTCGACGACGCCGCGCGCCGCACCGGCCCGGGCCGCCGTCGTCGTGCGGACGCCCGGGGTACCGACGGCCTCGGTGGCACGCTGGCCAAGATCGTCCTGCTGGGCCTCGTGGACGCCTTCGCGGCGTTCCTGCTGTTCCAGCTCGCGGCCGCGGGGGACTGGGTGGTGTTCGCGCTGACCCTGGCGGTCACGATCGGCATCAACTGGATCTACCTGCGCCGCGGCGGCCTGCCGGCCAAGTACCTCGCCCCCGGCCTGTTCTTCCTGATGCTGTTCCAGGTGTTCGTGGTGGTCTACTCCTCCTACGTCGCCTTCACGAACTACGGCGCCGGGCACAACTCGGACAAGGCCGCGGCGATCGAGATCATCCAGCGCTCCTCCTCCATCCGCGTGCCGGACTCCCCGGTGTACGACATCACGGTGCTGGAGGAGGGCGGCGACCTCTACCTGCTGACCCTGCGGGACGGGGAGCCCGTCCTCGGCGGCGCGGACCAGGCGCTGGAGCCGGTCGAGGCCCAGATGCAGGACGGGGAGCCGGTGGGGGTGGAGGGGTACACCACCCTGCGGTTCGGCGACCTGCTGCAGCGTCAGGACCAGGTCGCCCGCCTGAAGGTCCCGCTGAGCGACGACGCCGCGGACGGCACCCTGGAGACGCGCGACGGCTCCCGCGGGTACGTGTACGCGCCGCGTCTGGAGTACGACGAGGCCCGGGACACCTTCACGGACCTCGAGAGCGGCGTGGAGTACCGGGACAACGGCGAGGGCCAGTTCCAGGCGGACGACGGCAGCACGCTGCAGACCGGCTGGCGGGTGTTCGTCGGCCTGGACAACTTCACGCGCGCGTTCACCGACCCCGAGCTGCGCGACCCGCTCCTGCGGGTCACCGTGTGGACCTTCGCCTTCGCGTTCCTGAGCGTGGCCACGACGTTCGCCGTCGGGCTGCTGCTGGCGATCGCCTTCAACCGTTCGGACATGCGCGGCAAGAAGGTCTACCGGGTGATGATGATCCTGCCGTACGCGTTCCCGGCGTTCCTGTCCGGCCTCGTGTGGGCCGGCCTGCTCAACCCGGAGTTCGGCTTCGTCAACACCGTGTTCTTCGGCGGCGCGGACATCCCGTGGCTCACCGACCCGTGGCTGGCCCGGCTGTCGGTGCTCGTGGTGAACCTGTGGCTGGGCTTCCCCTACATGTTCCTGGTGACCACGGGCGCCCTGCAGTCCCTGCCCGAGGACGTGGACGAGGCCGCCCGCATGGACGGCGCCGGCCCGTGGCGCATCTTCCGCTCCATCAAGCTGCCCCTGCTGCTGGTCTCGGTGGCGCCGCTGCTGATCTCCTCGTTCGCGTTCAACTTCAACAACTTCAACATCATCTACATGCTGACCGGCGGCGGACCGCGGTTCCCCGACGCGGGCTCGAACATCGGCGCCACAGACCTGCTGATCACGGTCGTCTACAAGACGGCGTTCAGCGGGGTGGGGCGCGACTACGGCCTGGCCTCCGCCCTGTCCATCGTGATCTTCCTGATCGTGGCGACCATCTCGGCGATCAGCTTCCGGCAGACCAAGGCGCTCGAGGAGATCGACAAGTGAGCATCCCCCAGGATTCCGGACGGCCCCGGCCGGACGCCCCGACCTCGCCCCTCGCCGCCGCCCTGGCGCAGCAGGAGACGGACCCGCTGCGCTGGGAGGAGGACCCGGCCCCGCCACGACGCCGCCGCTCGTTCGGCCGCTGGATGCGGGAGCTCGGCTGGCGTCACGCGGTGGGCGTGCTGGCCAGCGCGTTCGCACTGTTCCCGCTGCTGTACGTGCTGTCCGCGTCGCTCGACCCGACTGGCACGATGGCGAGCTCGAACCGGCTGTTCTCCTCGTTCAGCGGGCAGAACTACGTGGACCTGTTCAGCGACCCGAACCGGCCCTTCGGCCGCTGGTTCCTCAACACGATGGTGATCGGCGTCATCACGTCCGTGATGACGGTGTTCCTCGGCGCCCTGGCCGCCTACGCGTTCTCCCGGATGCGGTTCACGGGCCGCCGCGTGGGGCTGCTGACGCTGCTGCTGGTGCAGATGTTCCCGCAGCTGCTCGCGGTGGTGGCGATCTTCCTGCTGCTGACCTACATCGGCAACCTGGTGCCCGTCCTGGGCATCGGCTCGCAGCTCGGCCTCATCCTCGTGTACCTGGGCGGCGCGCTCGGGGTGAACACGTACCTGATGTACGGGTTCTTCAACACCATTCCGCCGTCGCTGGACGAGGCTGCCAAGCTCGACGGCGCCTCGCACGCGCGGATCTTCTTCTCGATCATCCTGCGCCTGGTGACCCCCATCCTCGCGGTGGTGGCCCTGCTGTCCTTCATCACCACGGTCTCGGAGTTCGTGATCGCCTCCGTAGTGCTCACGGACCCGTCCGCGCAGACGCTCGCGGTGGGCCTCTACGGCTACGTCTCGGAGACCCGCTCCGAGAACTGGGGCGTGTTCGCGGCCGGCGCCGTGCTGGCGGCCCTGCCCGTGATGGCGCTGTTCCTGTTCCTGCAGCGGTACATCGTCTCCGGCCTCACGGCCGGCGGCGTGAAGGGCTGAGCCGACGACGGCGGTGGGAGGGGCGCCCGCCCCTCCCGCCTCACGGCAACGCCAGCCGGAACACCTTCTTCCACGCGGAGCCCACCTGCCGCAGCAGCGGGCCGGTCGTGTACGGCAGGCCGTAGCGGGCGCAGATCTCACGGACCTGGGGCGCCACCTCGGCGTACCGGCTGGACGGCAGGTCCGGGAACAGGTGGTGCTCCACCTGGTGGGAGAGGTTGCCGGTCATGAAGTGCATCAGCTTCGAACCGGAGATGTTCGCGGAGCCGATCATCTGCCGCACGTACCAGTCGCCGCGGGTCTCACCGTCCACCATCTCCTCGGAGAACGTCTCCGCCCCCTCCGGGAAGTGCCCGCAGAAGATGACCGAGTGCGCCCAGATGTTGCGCAGGCCGTTGGCCAGCAGCGTGCCCGCGAGCGTGGCCTTGCCCGAGCCGGTCAGCACCTCGGCGACGGCTGGCGTGGCCACGTAGTCCTTGGCGAACTGCCGGGCCGCCTTGACGCCCACGGAGCGCAGATCCGTCATCAGCTCCTCGCGGGACTTCTCCCCGCTCTGCACGCGGTCCAGCTCGAGGTCGTAGAGGGCGATGCCCCACTCGAAGATCGGGGCCAGCCCCGCGTTGATCACGGGGTTGAGCAGGTGCCGCGGCTGCCACGGCTCGGACTCGTCCATGCGCAGCACGTTGTAGCCCACGTCCCGGTCCTTGCCGACGACGTTGGTCCAGCGGTGGTGCAGGTCGTTGTGGGTGTTCTGCCAGGCCCGCGACGGCGTCACGAAGTCCCACTCCCACGTGGTGGAGTGGATGTCCGGGTCGCGCATCCAGTCCCACTGGCCGTGGAGCACGTTGTGCCCGATCTCCATGTTCTCCACGATCTTCGCGACCGTGAGCATGGCCGTGCCCGCCACGAACGCGGCGGGGTGTCGTGCGTTGAGCAGGAGGGCGCGGCCGCCGAGCTCGAGCCGGCGCTGCCAGCGGATGACGCGGCGGATGTAGGCCGCGTCGGAGGTGCCGCGGCGGGCGAGCACGTCGTCGCGGATCGCGTCCAGCTCCCGGCCCAGCTCGGCCACCTGCGCGTCCGTCAGGTGGGCGGCGCCGGGCGGGCGCACCGCCGGGCTCCCGACGACGCCCGGCAGTCCCGGCGTCGTGGCGGCGGCGGTGGAGCGGGACGTGGCGGCACGGGACTCGGCGGTGTGGGGAGCCCAGCTCGTGGTGTCGGGGCGGTCCTGCGGCAGGACCCGGGCGGCGCGGCCGCGGACGGTGGTGCCGGGGATGGCCAGGGCCAGATCGTCCGGGGCGGTGGCGCC
>NZ_JASDCZ010000096.1:0-8931 GCF_030407635.1 Micrococcus sp. APC 4021 | reverse complement strand
CGCCCTGCGCCGGATCCTCTCGGGCAACGGCACGGTCACCGCCCTGGCGATCCTGCTGTCCCTGCTGATCTCCGGCCTGCTGATCATCGCCGTGGACGAGGACGTCCGCGACGCCGCCGGCTACTTCTTCGCCCGCCCGGGCGACCTGCTCTCCGCCGCCTGGGCCGCGTTCGCCGGAGCCTTCGCGGCCCTGTTCCGCGGCGCCGTCTTCAACTACCGGGCCTCGGACGCGACGGGCATGCTCTACCCGCTCACCGAGACCCTCACCGTGGCGACCCCGCTGATCATCATCTCGCTGGGCATCGCCATCGCCTTCCGGGCGGGCCTGTTCAACATCGGCGGCCAGGGTCAGTTCATCTTCGGCGCCATGTTCGCCACGTGGTTCGGCGTGCACCTGCACCTGCCGGCCGGCGTGCACCTGCTGCTCGTCGTCGTGATGGGCGTGCTCGGCGGCGTGCTGTGGGGCTCCGTCGTCGGCGTGCTCAAGGCCTGGACCGGCGCGCACGAGGTGATCCTCACGATCATGCTCAACTACGTGGCGGTGAACCTGCTCGCCTACCTGTTGAACACCCCCGTCCTGCGGGCGCCCGGCACCACGAACCCGGTGTCCGCGCCGCTGGACCGCTCCGCCATGTTCCCGCGGCTGCTGGGGACCGACTTCCGGCTGCACTGGGGCTTCTTCGTCGCGCTGCTGGCCGTGCTCTTCACGTGGTGGCTGATGCAGCGCTCCACCCTCGGCTTCCGCCTGCGGGCCGTGGGCGCCAACCCGGACGCCGCCCGCACGGCCGGCATCTCCGTCAAGGGCTCCTACCTGGCCGCCATGGCGATCTCCGGCGGCCTCGCCGGCCTGGCCGGCGCCACCCACGTCGCCGGCACGGAGAGCACGCTGAACACCTCCGTGGCCGGGTCCTTCGGCTTCGACGCGATCACGGTGGCCCTGCTCGGCCGGTCCCACCCGGTGGGCGTGCTGTTCGCGGGCCTGCTCTTCGGCGCCCTGCGCGCCGGCGGCGTGACCATGCAGACCGAGACCGGGGTGCCGGTCGACATCGTCCTCGTGGTGCAGTCCGTGATCGTGCTGCTCATCGCGGCCCCGCCGCTGGTGCGCGCCATCTTCCGGCTGCCCGCCCCGGGCGCCGCCCGCGCCCGCCGCGCCGCCGACCCCGTGACCCAGCCCGCTGTGGCCGGCGCCGCGGTGACCGGCGCCGGCGGCCACGCCGCCGCCCCGTCCACGGGCGTCCAGGAGGCCGCGGCCGCCGCCGTCGCGGACCCGCAGGCCCCGACCACGCAGCCCACGGACACGGCCCCGACCCACCGCCCGCACGAGCAGAAGGGGGACGCCCGATGAGCGCGACCGCCGCCCGGCCCCACGCCGACGTCGTCCGCCCCGAGGCCGCCGAGCCCGCCCGGGTCGTGGTCCGGCACTGGACCACCCCGATCGCCCTGACGATCCTGACCCTGCTGGCCCTGGCCGTCTTCGCCCTCGGCGCCCCCGAGGCGACGGCGACCTTCCGACTCTCGAACGCGTCCGACGCCGTCGTGCTCCCGGACCTGACCGCCGACCCCGTGCTGGGGGGCTGGCTGCTCGTCGGGCTCATGGCGGTGCTGACCGCGGTGGCCTGGCTGGCGACCCTGCGCTCGGGGCGCACCCCCGGCTGGGCCGCGGCCCTGTTCGCCGTCGCCTTCGTGGCCGCGTTCCTCATCTGGGTGATCGGCTCGGCGGACAACACCACCGTGTTCCTCACCGGCCTGATCGCCGGCTCGTTCGCGCTGGCCGTCCCGCTGATCTTCGGCTCGATGGCCGGCATCCTGGCCGAGCGCTCGGGCGTGGTGAACATCGCGATCGAGGGTCAGCTGCTGGCGGGCGCGTTCACGGCCGCCGTCGTCGGCACCGCCACCGGCTCGCCCTGGGCGGGCCTGGCCGCCGCGATCGTGGCCGGCGTCCTCGTGTCCTGGCTGCTCGCCGTGTTCTCGATCAAGTACCTGGTCAACCAGGTGATCGTCGGCGTCGTGCTCAACGTGCTCGTGGCCGGCCTGACGAGCTTCCTGTACTCCACCGTCCTCACGGGCGGGGACACCGAGCTCAACGCGCCGCCGCACTTCCCGAACCTGCGGATCCCGGGCCTGGCGGACATCCCCGTGCTCGGGCCCATCCTGTTCGACCAGACGATCCTGGGCTACGCGATGTACCTGCTCGTCATCGCGCTGTGGTTCGCCCTGTTCCGCACCCGCTGGGGCCTGCGCGTGCGCGCCGTGGGCGAGCACCCCAAGGCCGCGGACACCGTGGGCATCGATGTGAACCGCACGCGGTACGCCGCCGTCCTGCTGGGCGGCGCGGTGGCCGGCATGGGCGGGGCGTTCTTCACGCTCGTCTCCGCGTCGTCCTTCACCAAGGAGATGACGGCGGGCCAGGGCTTCATCGCGCTCGCGGCCGTGATCTTCGGCCGCTGGAACCCGATCGGCGCGTTCTTCGCGGCGCTGCTGTTCGGCTTCGCCACCAACATGCAGTACGTCCTGGCGATCCTCGGCACCCCGGTGCCGAGCCAGTTCATGGCGATGCTCCCGTACCTCGTCACGGTGTTCGCCGTGGCCGGCCTCGTGGGCCGCTCGCGCGGCCCGGCCGCCTCGGGCGTGCCGTACGTGAAGGAGTAGCCGTGGCGGACGGGCAGCACACGACGACGGCGCCGCGCGTGGACTGGGACCGGCTGCGGGCCGCGGCCCTGGCCGCCACGGAGCACGCCTACGTGCCCTACTCGGGGTTCCGGGTGGGCGCCGCCGCGCTCACCGACGACGGCCGCCTCGTCTCGGGCTGCAACATCGAGAACGCGTCCTACGGGCTGACCCTGTGCGCCGAGTGCGCGCTGCTGGCCGACCTGCGCATGGGCGGGGGCGGCCGACTGGCCGCGTTCGTGTGCGTGGACGGCGAGGGCGTGCTCACCATGCCCTGCGGGCGGTGCCGCCAGCTGCTGTACGAGTTCCGCGCCCCCGGGCTCGTGCTGCTCACCCCGGCGGGGGAGCGGGGGATCGACGCGGTGCTGCCGGACGCCTTCGGCCCGGCCGACCTGGAGCGGGCGGACCGTCCCTGACCTGCGGCGCGCTCCCGGGCCCGCTCGCTAGAGTCGGAGGCTGACCGTCGCAGCCGTCCCCCGAGGAGACCCCCATGACCGCGCAGCCGCAGGCCGAGCCCTTCGACGCCGTCGAGGTGATCCGCACCAAGCGGGACCGGGGGACGCTGTCCCCCGAGCAGATCGACTGGGTGGTGGACGCGTACACCCGCGGCGTGGTGGCGGACGAGCAGATGTCCGCCCTGGCCATGGCGATCCTGCTCAACGGCATGGACCGCGCCGAGATCGCCCGCTGGACGGACGCGATGATCGCCTCGGGCGAGCGCATGGACTTCGGCGGGCTCACCACCCCGGACGGCCGCCCCCTGGCCACCGCGGACAAGCACTCCACCGGCGGCGTGGGGGACAAGATCACCCTGCCGCTGGCCCCGCTCGTGGCCTCCTTCGGGGTGGCGGTGCCGCAGCTGTCCGGCCGCGGCCTCGGGCACACCGGCGGCACCCTGGACAAGCTCGAGGCGATCCCCGGGTGGCGGGCCGACCTCAGCAACGAGGCGATGCTGCGCCAGCTCTCCGAGGTGGGCGCCGTGATCTGCGCCGCCGGCTCGGGCCTGGCCCCGGCGGACAAGCGCCTGTACGCCCTGCGCGACGTCACCGGCACGGTGGAGGCCATCCCGCTGATCGCCTCCTCGATCATGTCCAAGAAGATCGCCGAGGGCACCGGCGCCCTCGTGCTGGACGTCAAGTGCGGCTCGGGCGCCTTCATGAAGGACGAGGCGTCCGCCCGCGAGCTGGCCCGGACCATGGTGGACCTCGGCCGGGACGCCGGGGTGGACACCTCGGCGCTGCTCACGGACATGTCCGTGCCCCTGGGCCGGACGGCCGGCAACGCCCTCGAGGTCCGCGAGTCGGTGGAGGTGCTCGCCGGCGGCGGCCCGGCCGACGTCGTGGAGCTCACCGTGGCGCTCGCCGCCGCGATGCTCGCCGGCGCCGGGGTCACGGACGTGGACCCGGCCGAGCACCTGGCCAACGGCCGGGCGATGGACGTGTGGAACCGGATGATCGAGGCCCAGGGCGGCGACCCGCGCGCGGACCTCCCGACGGCGGCCCACACCGAGGACGTCGTCGCGGAGACGGACGGCGTCCTCACCGAGCTGGACGCGATGGCCGTGGGCCTGGCCGCGTGGCGCCTCGGCGCCGGGCGGGAGCGACAGGGCCAGGCCGTCCAGGCCGCGGCCGGCGTCGAGGTGCACGTGCGCCCCGGCGAGCGCGTGGCCCGGGGCCAGAAGGTGCTGACCCTGCACACGGACACGCCGGAGCGCTTCGAGCGGGCGAAGGCCGCGCTCGCCGGCGGCTGGGCGGTCGGCGAGCTCGACGACGACGCCGCCCGGGCCTTGCGCGAGCGCTCCGTGATCCTGGACCGGATCGGCTGACCGGATGCTCGCGTGGCTCGAGGGGGCGATCCTCCACGCCTCCGCGCAGTGGTGGGTCCTGCCACTGACGCTGCTGCTGTGCCTGCTCGACGGCATCGTGCCGGTCTTCCCGTCGGAGTCGGTGCTGGTGGCCCTCGGCGCGATCGTCCGCGACGGGCATCCGTTCTCCCTGTGGGCGCTGTGGGGGGTCGGCTTCGCGGGCGCGTTCCTGGGGGACGTGGCCGCGTACGCGATCGGCCGTGCCGTGGGCGTGGAGCGGTTCCGGTGGATGCGGCTGCGGCGGGTGCGGGCCACGGTCGAGGTCGCCCGTCACCACCTGCACAGCCACGGCGCGCTGCTGCTGTTCACCGCTCGGTTCATCCCCGGCGGCCGCGTGGCCCTGAACCTCACGGCCGGCGCCACCCGTTATCCTCCGGTGCGGTTCGTGGGGCTGGACCTGCTCTCCACGGCCAGCTGGGCCGCGTACTCGATCATGATCGCGCGCCTGACCGCGGGCTGGCTGGAGAACCCGGTGCTGCAGATCGCCGTCTCCGTGACGGGTGCCGCGCTCGTGGGCCTGCTGCTGGACCGGCTGCTCAAGGCCCTGCTGCGCCGCCGGCTGGGGGCCGGGGTGAAGGGCCTCACCCTGGCCGAGCAGGAGGCCCTGCGCTGAGCGCCCTGCCGTAGAGTGACGCCCGTGACGACGACGCAGCTTCCGGACACCGCATCCCCCTCCCCGCTCGAGGTCGACCTGGCCGTCCTGCCCAAGGTCTCCCTCCATGACCACCTCGACGGGGGCCTGCGCGTGGGCACCGTCCTCGACCTGGCCCGCGAGGCCGGCGTCGAGGTCCCCGCGGACACCGTCGAGGGCCTGGCCGAGTGGATCGCCGAGCACGCCAACGGCGAGTCCCTCGAGAAGTACCTGCAGGTCTTCGCCCTGACCACCGCCGTGATGCAGACCCGCGAGCAGCTGCGCCGCGTGGCCCGCGAATTCGTCGAGGACCTGGTCGCCGACGGCGTCGTCTACGGCGAGATCCGCTGGGCCCCCGAGCAGCACCTGGCCGGCGGGCTGAGCCTGGACGAGGCCGTCGAGGCCGTGCAGGCCGGCCTGGACGAGGCGGTCGAGGCCGCCGACGCCGCGGGCCACGTGATCCGCGTGGGCCAGCTGGTCACCGCGATGCGGCACGCCGACCGGGCCCAGGAGATCGCCGAGCTGGCCGTGCGCCACCGCGCGGCCGGCGTCGTGGGCTTCGACATCGCGGGCGCCGAGGCCGGGTTCCCGCCCTCCCGCTTCGCCGACACCTTCACGTGGCTGGCCGCCCACCACCTGCCCGTCACCGTGCACGCAGGCGAGGGCGACGGCCTGGACTCCGTCCGCTCGGCCCTCGTGGACGGCCGCGCCCTGCGCCTGGGCCACGGCGTGCGCCTGGCCGAGGACATCTCGGTGGAGTACGGCGGCGTGGACGAGGACGGCGAGCAGCTGGACGAGCTGACCGGCATCGTGGACCTGGGCGAGACCGCCGCGTGGGTGCGGGACCGGCAGATCGCCCTGGAGGTCTGCCCGTCCTCGAACCTGCAGACCGGCGCGGTGGACGCCGCGGCGGGCATCGCGGGCCATCCCATCGACCTGCTCGTGCAGCTCGGCTTCCGCGTCACCGTGAACACGGACAACCGGCTCGTCTCGGACGTGTCCCTGACCGACGAGCTCTACCTGCTCGCCGAGACCTTCGGCTACTCGCTCTCCGAGCTGCTGGACCTGCAGCTCAACGCCGCCGAGGCCGCCTTCCTGTCCGTGGACGAGCGCGAGGACCTCGCCGAGATCCTCGTGGCCGGCTGGGGCGAGGTCATCTCCGGCGACGCCGTCGGCCCGGTCCTCGAGGAGCTGGACGACGAGGACGAGGACGACTGATCCGTCCGTGAGCGCGAGTGTGGACCGTCTGGTGGCGGTGGTCGAGGCCCTGCGCGACCACTGCCCGTGGACGGCCGCGCTCACGCACGCCGACCTCGCCGAGTACCTCGTGGAGGAGGCGTACGAGGCGGTGGCGGAGGTCGAGTCCCGCGACGCCGCCGCGTGGGCCGACGTGCCCGCGCGTCGGGCCGACGGCGCGTACCCCGCCCTGGCCGCCGAGCTCGGGGACGTCCTGTTCCAGGTGGTGCTGCACGCCGCCGTCTCCCGGGAGCCGGGCGCCCCGGCGGAGACGGCCGGGTTCCGCCTGGACGACGCCGCCGACGCCCTCACCGCCAAGATGATCCGGCGCAACCCGCTCGTGCTCACCCCCGAGGGCGGCCTGCGACCGGCCGAGGAGCTCGCCGCCGTCACGCCCGAGGCCGTCGAGCTGGCCTGGGAGCGGGTCAAGGCGCGGGAGCGGGCCGCCGCGGGGCTCTCGTCCGCCGCCCCGACCCACGACGACGGCGGCACCGGCCCGGGCCTCGACGTCGGCGACATCCCGGCCCGGCTGCCGGCGCTGGCCGCCGCCGCGAAGGTGGTCGACCGCGCGGCCCGGCAGGAGCCGGACCCGCTCGCCGCGCACGTCCCGGCGCCGGCCGCCGAGGCGGGGGAGCGCCCGGCGGCGGTGTGGCCGGGCGAGGCCGCGCTCGGGACGGAGCTGTTCGCGCTGGTGTTCCGGGCCCGGGCGGCGGGGCTGGACCCCGAACGGGCCCTGCGCACCACGGTGGCCCGGGTGCGTGCGGGGGACTGGTCGGCGCTGCGTCCGTCCGGCTGACGCGGCGCCGCGCCGGCCCGGCCGCAGCCCCGACCGCGCCCCGGCGACATCGCAGCCGGGGGGAACGGCGGTCTTGTCGCCGGCGCGCGGCCGCCTGGAACCTGAGGTCCCCGCTAGGCTGAGGCCGTGTCCACGCCGCGGGCACGACTTCCGACTTCGATTGAAGGAGACCCGTCCATGGCCCTGATCGACGCCATCCACGCTCGCGAGATCCTCGACTCGCGCGGCAACCCCACCGTCGAGGTGGAGGTCCTGCTCACCGACGGCTCCCTGGGCCGCGCGGCCGTGCCCTCGGGCGCGTCCACCGGCGAGTTCGAGGCGGTCGAGCGCCGTGACGGGGACAAGAAGCGCTACGGCGGCAAGGGCGTGCTGGACGCCGTCGCCGCCGTCGAGGGCATCGCGGAGGAGCTCGAGGGCGAGTTCGCCGCGGACCAGCGCGCCGTGGACCGCGCGATGCGGGACCTGGACGGCACCCCCAACAAGGGCACGCTGGGCGCGAACGCGATCCTGGGCGTGTCCATGGCCGTCGCCGCGGCCGCCGCGCAGGCCTCCGACCTCATGCTCTACAAGTACCTGGGCGGCCCGAACGCCCACGTGCTGCCCGTGCCGATGATGAACATCCTCAACGGCGGCGCCCACGCGGACTCCAACGTGGACATCCAGGAGTTCATGATCGCCCCGATCGGCGCCCCGTCCTTCCGCGAGGCCCTGCGCTGGGGCACCGAGGTCTACCACGCCCTGAAGACCGTGCTGCAGGAGAAGGGCCTGTCCACCGGCCTGGGCGACGAGGGCGGGTTCGCCCCGTCCCTGGAGTCCAACCGCGCCGCCCTGGACCTCATCGCCGAGGCCGTGACGAAGGCCGGCTACCGCCTGGGCGAGGACATCGCGCTGGCGCTGGACGTCGCCTCCTCCGAGTTCTTCGACAAGGGCTCCTACACCTTCGAGGGCCAGCAGCGCTCCGCCGAGGAGATGGCCGCCTACTACACCGAGCTGGTGGACAACTACCCGATCGTCTCCATCGAGGACCCGCTCGACGAGGACGACTGGGACGGCTGGCAGCACCTGACCGCGCAGCTGGGCGATCGCGTCCAGCTGGTGGGCGACGACCTGTTCGTCACCAACGTGGAGCGGCTGCAGCGCGGCATCGACGGGAAGGCCGGCAACGCCCTGCTCGTGAAGGTCAACCAGATCGGCTCCCTGACCGAGACCTTCGACGCGATCTCCCTGGCCCAGCGCCACATGTTCCACTGCATGATCTCGCACCGCTCGGGCGAGACCGAGGACACGTTCATCGCGGACCTCGCGGTGGCCACCAACGCCGGCCAGATCAAGACCGGCGCCCCGGCCCGCTCGGACCGCGTGGCCAAGTACAACCAGCTGCTGCGCATCGAGGAGGACCTGGCCGACGCCGCCGTCTACGCGGGCCGCTCCGCCTTCCCGCGCTTCCGCGGCTGACCGTCCCCGACGACGACGCGCGGGCCCGCCCGGATCCCTCCGGGCGGGCCCGCGCCCGTCCCGGGGGCGGCCAGGATCCTGCCAGGGGCGGGCAGTAGGCTGTGAGGGTCCCCACCACGCGTCCGAAGGAGTCCGCGATGAGTCCGCGCCGCCCCCGCGTGCCCCGTGTCGACCCGACGACGGGCGCCCCGCGCCGGACCACCGTCGCGGCCCCGGCGGCCCCGACGACGGCCTCCCCGGAGGCGGGCGCGCCCACGCCGACCCCTGCGGCCCCCACCCCGG
>NZ_JASDCZ010000095.1:0-8934 GCF_030407635.1 Micrococcus sp. APC 4021 | reverse complement strand
CGGCGGGGTGGGGCGGGAGGACTCCGGCTCGCGCGGGGCCTGCCCCGGTGCCGGAGCGGGCCGGTTCGGCTGCGCCGTCGGTCGGTCGGACCGGCCCTGCTGCGGGGCCGGACGCTCAGGCCGGTCCGTCCGCGCCGGGCCGGCCGGGCGAGCGCCGGACTGTGCGCGGGCGTCCCCGGTCGGCGCGTCCCCACCGAGGATCAGGTCGAGCCGCGGGCGGATGCCGAGCACCTGGTGGACGGCCTCGCCGAGCACGCGGTCGCCGCCCCGGCCGAGCAGCGACTGGCGGGGCCCGTCCTGCTGGAAGCCGATCGTCAGCAACGAGCCGTCGTAGCCCGCGACGCTCGCGTTGTCCTTCACCAGCATCCACACCAGGCGTGAGGCGTCCTCGAGGGCCGCGAGGATGTCCGGCCAGGCCCGGCGGATCATCTCCACCTGGCTCGCCGCCGGGGCGGGCGTGGGGCTCGACGGCGCGGCCGTCTCCTCCGGCCCGTGGGCGGGGGCCGGCGCGGCACCGGTGCGCTCCTGGGCCTGGGGCCGGCCCTCGGGCTCGGGCCGGCCCTCAGGCTCGGGGCGGCTCCCGGCCTCCGGGCGGCGCGCGTCCCCGGAACGGGCCCCCACCTCAGCCGGTTCGGGCCGCTTGGGCTGCGGCGCCTGCTGCGGACGCTCGGACCCCGTGGCCCCGGCGGCGGCGTCCCCCTCCGGCGCCTCTGCCACGGACTGCGGGGCAGGCGGCGTCCAGCGCTCCGGCGGGGCGGTGGACGCGGTCGGCGCGGGCTCCTCCGGCCGCCGCATGGCGGCCCGGGCGAGCGCGGCACCGGTCAGAGTGCCGGAGCCCTCCGCGTTCTCGGCCGATCCGCCGCCGTCCGCGGCGGGCGTGCCGGACCGGGCCGGCGTCGTCGTGCCCTCCGGGGCGCCCTCCTCGACGGGCGCGGCGCCACCGAGCTCCAGGCGCCGTTCGAGGGCCTCGAGGCGGGCGGCCAGGCCGCGGTGCGTCTCGTCCGAGGTGGGCAGCAGCAGGCGCGCCATGAGCAGCTCGAGGTGCAGGCGGGGACTGGTGGCCCCCACCATGTCCGTCAGGGCGAGGTTGGTGACGTCCGCGAGGCGGGAGAGCTCCGCGCGGGAGAGCTGCGCGGCCTGCGCCGAGAGACGCCGCACCTGGTCCTCCGGCATGCCGTGCAGGATCGCCCCGGCCTCCTCCGGCAGGGCACGGGCGATCACGAGGTCGCGGAAGCGGTCCAGCAGGTCCTCGACGAAGCGGCGCGGGTCCTGGCCGGACTGCACCACGCGGTCCACCACGCGGAACACGGTGGGGGTGTCGTCCGCGGCGACGGCGTCGATCACGTCGTCCAGCAGGGCTTCCGGGGTGAAGCCGAGCAGGCTCACCGCGAGCTCGTAGGAGACCTGGCCCTCCTGGGCACCCGCGATCAGCTGGTCCAGCACGGAGAGCGTGTCACGCACCGAGCCCGTGCCGGCGCGCACCACGAGCGGCAGCACGCCCTTCTCCACGGACACGCCCTCCTCCGCGCACAGCTGCTCGAGGTAGGCGATGAGCGGCTCCGGCGGCACGAGCCGGAACGGGTAGTGATGGGTGCGGGAGCGGATGGTCCCGATGACCTTCTCCGGCTCCGTGGTGGCGAAGATGAACTTCAGGTGCTCCGGCGGCTCCTCCACGATCTTGAGCAGCGCGTTGAAGCCCGCCGCGGTGACCATGTGCGCCTCGTCGATGATGAGGATCTTGTAGCGGTCCCGGACCGGGGCGAACGTGGCCCGCTCGCGCAGGCCGCGGGCGTCCTCCACACCGCCGTGCGAGGCCGCGTCGATCTCCAGCACGTCCAGCGAGCCCGGCCCGCCGGTGGCCAGGTCCCGGCACGAGTCGCACTCGCCGCACGGCGTGGGCGTGGGGCCTTGGGCGCAGTTCAGGCAGCGCGCGAGGATGCGGGCGGACGTGGTCTTGCCGCAGCCGCGCGGGCCGGAGAAGAGGTAGGCGTGGTTCACGCGGTCCTTCGCCAGTGCGGTGCGCAGCGGGACCGTGACATGGTCCTGCCCGATCACGTCCTCGAAACGGTCCGGGCGGTAGCGGCGGTACAGGGCGGTGCTCACCCTCGAAAGCCTATCCGGCGGGCGGACGGGCTAAGGGAGCCGGGGAATGCGCCCACCCACCGGCCCGTTCCCTGGCCCATGACCACCACGCACATGCATACCGACGCCGAGGACACGATCCACCCCACGCAGCCGGCCCCGGACGCGGGACCGCTGAGTCAGGCCGAGATCGACCGCCTCTTCGCGGACCGCCACACGACGCAGCTCTTCTCGGACGAGCCCGTCGACCTCGCGCTGATCGAGCGGGCCTACGCGGACCTCCGCTGGGCGCCGACCGCCATGAACAACCAGCCGCTGCGGCTCGACGTCGTGGACAGCCCCGAGGCCCGTGCCCGCCTGGCTCCGCTCATGATCGAGTTCAACCGGGAGAAGACGGAGCGCGCCCCGCTCACGCTGATCGCCTCCTACGACCTCGACTGGCACCGCCACATGGGCCACCTCGCCCCGTTCCGGGAGGGCTTCGAGGAGGATGCCGAGGGCAAGCCGGGCATGCGCGAGGGGATGGGCCGCACGAACGCGCTCATCCAGGTGGGCTACCTGCTCGTGGCCCTGCGCGCCCACGGGCTCGAGGTCGGCCCCATGGCCGGGTTCGACGCCGCCGCCGTGGACGCCGAGTTCCATGCGGACCGTGCCTGGAAGTCCCTCCTGGTGATCAACGTGGGCCACGCCGCCGCGGACGACGAGAAGGCGCAGCAGCCCCGCCAGGGCCGCCTCGACTTCGACCAGGCCGCCCAGGTCCTCTGACCGGGGCCGGGCCTGCGGCGGACCAGGGCGCCGGCCCGCTCAGAGCCCGGTGAACACCCACGGATCACGCGGCAGGGCGGCCGGGTCGAACGCGGGCACGGCGGCCGCCAGCGGTCCCGCGGGCAGGCCGAGGGACTCCAGCAGCCGGTCCCGCACCCGCTCGGGGGTCCACGCCGGGTCCTGCGCGGCGAGGTCCTCGAGCGTCACGGCGCCGTCCCGCTTGGCCAGCCGCCGCCCCTCCGCGTTCAGCACGAGCGGCACGTGCAGGTACTCCACCGCAGGCGTCGGCTCCCCGCGCCCGTCGCACAGCGCCTCGGCCAGCCAGCGCTGGCGCGGGGCCGAGTCGAGCAGGTCGTCGCCGCGGACCACCTGGTCCACGCCCTGCGCCAGGTCGTCCACGACGACGGCCAGGTTGTACGCGTACGCCCCGTCGTTCCGGCGCAGCACCAGGTCGTCGACCAGGCCCGTGACCTCGCCGTGCAGCACGTCCACGGCGGTGGCGCGCGGGATCTCGCCCGCCGGCAGGCCCGCGACCTTCGCCGCGTCGATCCGCAGGGCGGCGGGGCGCACCCGCCGTCGCTCGGCCCGCTCGGCCTCGGTCAGGCCGCGGCAGGTGCCCGGATAGAAGCCGGGCGGACGCAGCGGCACGGCGCCGCCGGAGGCGGGGGCACCGTCGTCGGGCCTCGGGTGCGGGGCCGACGTCGCCTCGGCGATGTCCTTGCGCGAGCAGAAGCACTCGTAGACCGCGTCCGCGCCGTGCGCGGCTCGCAGGGCGGCCACGGCGGCGTCGTACAGGGCGGTGCGCTCGGACTGACGCACCGGCTCGGCGTCCCAGTCCAGCCCGACGGCGGCCAGGTCAGCCCGCTGCCCGGCCTCGGCCCCGGAGCGGACGCGGTCCAGGTCTTCGATCCGCAGCAGGAAGGCGCGGTCCGTGGCGCGCGCCGCGAGCCACGCGACGAGCGCGGTGCGCAGGTTGCCCAGGTGCAGGCTCCCCGTGGGGGAGGGGGCGTAGCGTCCGGCGGGCATGGGATCTCCTGGGGAAAGTGAAGACCCCTCACGCACCTGCCAGAGCCCACCTACCCTTGCTACCTTCCGGTCCTGGGGGAGTTCAGCGAGATGACACCACGTGAGGGGCCGTCGAAGAGTCTAGCAGGGTGGCGGCGGGCGCGGCGATTCGGGCCGCGGGGAGGCTCGGGCCGAGCTCGCGCCTCCCGCGGAGGATTGGCGCGGCCCAGGACGATCTGGTTATGATGGAACCTGCCCTCGCGCGGTCCGCCGCATGGGGGCGCACCAAGGAGGATTCGCCTAGCGGCCTATGGCGCACGCCTGGAACGCGTGTTGGGTTAACAGCCCTCGGGGGTTCAAATCCCCCATCCTCCGCGGACAAGCCCCGGGACCCCAGTGGTTCCGGGGCTTTTCGCATGTCCGGGACCGCCGTCGTCGCGGGACGCGCGCCCGACGTCAGCGGCCCGCCGCGCTGGGTGCGAGACGTGCGTCACATTTGCGCGTATCCTTCTCCCCAGTCGCCCGGGACCGCCGGCGGCCGCCGCTCGGAGCTCGCACCGCACCGGCCATCCCCACCCGATCTGGAGACCCCATGTCCTTCGCAGATCTCATCACCGCCGTGAACGACGTCATCTGGTCCCCGGCCCTGATCTGGCTCTGCCTGATCGTCGGCCTCTACTTCACCATCCGGACCATGTTCCTGCAGTTCGTGAACATCCCGGACATGGTGAAGCAGCTCCGCGAGGGCCAGGACTCCGCGGACGGCACCTCGTCCCTCCAGTCCCTCATGATGTCGCTCGCCGGCCGCGTCGGCATGGGCAACATCGGCGGCGTCGCCACGGCCATCGCGTTCGGCGGCCCCGGCGCCGTGTTCTGGATGTGGGTCATGGCCCTGCTCGGTGCCGCCACGTCCTTCATCGAGTCCACGCTCGGCCAGATCTACAAGGAGCGCGACCCGGACACCGGCGAGTACCGCGGCGGCCCGGCGTACTACTTCGAGAAGGCCTACAAGCACACGGCCGCCGCCCCCGCGTTCAAGGTGTACGCCATCCTGTTCGCCGTCGTCACCGTCTTCGCCACCAGCTACTTCCTGCCGGGCGTGCAGGCCAACGGCGTGGCCGCGGCCGTGGGCGAGGCGTGGGCCGTGCCCGCCTGGGTCGTGGCCCTGGCCATGGTCATCCTGCTGGCCTTCATCGTCCTGGGCGGCGTGAAGCGCATCGCGACGTTCGCCGTCTACGTGGTGCCCGTGATGGCCGCGCTGTACATCATCCTCGCGCTGATCGTGCTGTTCCTGAACTTCGACCAGATCCCCGAGGTCTTCGGCTCCATCTTCGCCAGCGCGTTCGGCGTGCACGCCGTGTTCGGCGCGATCCTCGGTCTCGCCATCCAGTGGGGCGTGAAGCGCGGCATCTACTCCAACGAGGCCGGTCAGGGCACGGGCCCGCACGCCGCCGCGGCCGCCGAGGTCTCACACCCGGCCAAGCAGGGCTTCGTGCAGGCATTCGCCGTCTACATCGACACGCTCTTCGTCTGCTCGGCCACCGCGTTCATCATCATCTCCACGGGCGCCTACCGGGTGTACTCGGACGAGTCCGGCTCCGGCCTGCTGTTCGAGGGCATCGTCGCCCCGACGGCCTCCGAGGGCCCGGCCTTCGTCCAGACCGGCTTCGACGCCATGTTCACCGGCTTCGGCCCCACGTTCGTGGCCGTGGCGCTCGCGTTCTTCGCCTTCACCACGATCGTGGCGTACTACTACATGGCCGAGGTCAACCTCGTGTTCCTCACGCGCAACCTGCGCAACGGCATGGTCCGCCGCGTCGTGCTGCGCTTCCTGCAGGCCCTGATCCTCGTGTCCGTGGCCTACGGCGCCGTCGCCACCACGGGTGCGGCCTGGGGCCTCGGCGACATCGGCGTGGGCTCCATGGCCTGGCTGAACATCCTCGGCATCCTCGTGCTGCAGGGCCCGGCCCTCAAGGCCCTCAAGGACTACCGCGCACAGAAGCGCCAGGGTCTCGACCCGCAGTTCGACCCGCGCCCGCTCGGCATCCGCAACGCGGACTTCTGGGAGCACCGCGCCGACGGCCTGATCACCCAGGGCGTCGCCGGCACGGCCGAGCACCCGATCGTCGCCGAGGGCGGCGCCCACCGCGCCTGACCTACCGGCGGGGCTGGGCTCTCCCCGCCCCACCACGACGACGGCCCGGACGCCGCCAGCGTCCGGGCCGTCGTCGTGCGCGGCAGGTCAGAAGAGCTGGCGCAGGTTCGCCTTCGCGAGGTCGAGCAGCTTGGTGCCCTTGCCGTCCAGGACGGTGCGCATGGCGTAGAGCGCGAAGCCCTTGGCTTGCTCGAACTCGATGCTCGGCGGGATCGTCAGCTCCTGACGCTCGGTCTTGACCACCAGCAGCGCCGGCCCGTCGTGGGCGAGGAACTCGCGCATCACCGCGGGCAGGTCCGTCGTGTGGTCCGCGCGGAAGCCCTTGATGCCGATCGCCTCCGCGATCGCCGCGAAGTCCGGGTTCTCCAGGCTCGTCCCGTAGGGGACGAACCCGGCGGCCATCATCTCGAGCTCCACGAAGTTCAGCGAGTCGTTGTCGAACACGAGCGTCTTCACGGGCAGGCCGTTCTGCACGAACGACATCAGCTCGCCGAGCATCATGGCCAGCCCGCCGTCGCCGGCCATCGCCACCACCTGGCGGGTGGGGTCGACCGCCTGGGCGCCGACCGCCTGGGTGACCGCGTTGGCCATGGAGCCGTGGGACAGGGAGCCGATGATCCGGCGGCGCCCGTTCATCGTCAGGTACCGGGAGGCCCAGACCACCGGGGAGCCGACGTCGGGCAGGAACACCACGTCGTCGTCGGCCAACTCGTCGAGGAGGCGGGCCACATACTGCGGGTGCACGCGTCCACGGCCCGGGGTGGCCAGCTGGTCGAGGTCCTTGCGGGTCTTGGCGTAGTGCTTGAGCGCCTTGTCCAGGAACGCCGACGACGAGTTCCCGCGCAGCAGCGGCAGGAGGGCCTGGGCCGTCTCCTTCACGCCGCCCACGAGCGGCACGTCCACGGCCACCCGTCGGCCGATCTGCTCGCCGCGCACGTCCACCTGGATGACCGTGGCGTCCTCGGGGTAGAACTGCCGGTACGGCAGGGAGGAGCCGAGGATCAGCAGCGTCTCGGCCTCCTTGAGCGCGTGGTAGCCGGAGGCGAAGCCGAGCAGGCCGGTCAAGCCGACGTCATACGGGTTGTCGTACTCGATCCGGTCCTTGCCGCGCAGCGCGTGGACGATCGGGGCCTGCAGCCGCTCTGCCAGGGCCACGACCTCGTCGTGGGCGCCGGCCGCACCCGCGCCGGCCAGGATGGTGATCCGCTTGGACGAGTCCAGGGCCTCGGCGGCCTCGCGCAGCACGGAGTCGGCCGGGATGACGCGGGACGGCGTGTGACGGATCACCTCGGGCTTCGCGGAGAGCTCGGTAAGGGCCACGTCGCCCGGGATCACGAGCACGGCCACGCCCCGCTGCTCGACGGCGGCCCGCATCGCGGTGCGCAGCATGCGGGGCATCTGGTCCGCCGAGGAGACGTGCTCCACGTAGACGGAGCACTCGCGGAACAGGTCCTGCGGGTGGGTCTCCTGGAAGTAGCCCGAGCCGATCTCCTCCGACGGGATGTGCGCGGCGATCGCGAGCACCGGGGTGCGGGAGCGCTGCGCGTCGAACAGGCCGTTGATCAGGTGGAGGTTGCCCGGACCGCACGAGCCCACGCAGACCGCGAGCTCGTCCGTGAGCTGGGACTCGGCGGAGGCGGCGAAGGCCGCGGTCTCCTCGTGCCGGGTGTGCACCCACTGGATGCCGCCGTGGGAGCGCAGGGCCTCGGTCAGCCCGTTGAGGGAGTCCCCGGGCACGCCGTACATGCGGCGCACGCCCGAGGCGTGGAGGGTCTCGACGATGTTCTGGGCGACGGTGGCCACGGTGGAACCTCTCTCTGGTCGGGAGGCGCCCGGGCCGGTTCGGCGGGGGCGCGGCATTGCCTTCCACGCTAGGGGTCGAGGTCCAGGCCCGGGGAGGGGCGGCCGCCCGCAGAGGAGGCGTCCGGCCTGGTCAGCGCAGCAGGTCGCGCTCCACCCACCGCAGCAGGGACTCGCCCGCCCGCTCGTGGACGTCGTCGGCGTCGCCGATGCCGCGTTCGGCGAGGATCGCCGCCGTCACCACGCCGTAGGGCTTCTCGGGGACGCCGTCGGCGGGGCGCACGTCCATGTGCTCCACGGCCAGTCCGCGCTCGTGCAGCCGGTCGGCCATGGCGTAGTCGCTGCGCGAGTCGCCCGCGGTGAGCCAGCGTTCGGGCACCGGGGTGCCCGCCTCCGCCAGCAGGTCGAAGCAGCGCTCGACGCCCAGGTCCTTGCCGGAGGAGCGGTGCTCGACGTCCACCGAGATCACCGAGGGGGCCACGCGCACGTCCTCGGCGAGTCCACGCTCGGCGAGCAGGTCCTCGGCGCCCGCGGCGACGTCGTCGCGCACCCGTTCGTACTCCGTCTGGTCCGCGCCCACCGTCTTCTCGAGGGAGACCATGGCCAGCTTGGTGCGGTCGGTGAACTGCAGATCCCCGGCGCGCTCATCGTTGAGGGCCCAGATCGCGTCACGGGTGTCCGCGTCGATGGCCATGTCCGGGTCGGTGCGGAGCCAGTCCGGGGCGGTGCCGTCCACGGTGACGTCGGGCAGGTCCCCGGAGGGCACCGCGGAGAACGGGAACCACACGGCGCCCTTCTCGCAGATCGCGTGGAAGGGAGCGTCGTCCGGGAGGCCCGCGTCGCGCAGCGGGGCGATCACGCTGTGCAGGAGGAAGTCCGTGGAGCGGCCCGTGTTGAAGCCGACCGGCACCCCGCGCCGCGCGAGGCGGACGAGCACGTCGATGATCCCCTCCGGCACGGTCCGGGTCTCGGTGGAGGCCACGGGGCCGTCCACGTCCAGCAGGAGTCCGATCGGGGAGGAAGTGCGCATGTCCTCACCCTAGGCCGCGGTGGCCCGTGCCCGCGATGGGCCCGGCGGCTACGCTGACCCTGAGACCCGCCCCGCCCGGGGCGCACCCCCGACGATC
>NZ_JASDCZ010000094.1:0-9043 GCF_030407635.1 Micrococcus sp. APC 4021 | reverse complement strand
GCGCCGCTGCTCGTCCTCGGCGAGGGCCGACTCGAGACGCTCGAGCTTGCCGTCCAGCTCGCCGGTGTGGCCGGGGCGGATGTCCGCCTTCAGCACGAGCGAGACGCGTGTGCCGTACGGGGACACGGCGTCCACGGCGGCGCGCACCACCTCCATCACCTCGTCCCACTCCCCCTCGATCTCGGTGAACATCGAGGAGGTGCGGTGCGGCAGGCCGGAGGCGCGCACCACGGCGACGGCGGCCGCCACCGCCCGGTGCACGGACGCGGTGTCCGCGTCGCCGGGCAGGTGCTCGGCGTCGGCGGGTTGGCCGGAGGGGGCGACGGAGAAGGCGACGATCATGGCACCAGTGTGCCCCGCCCCCCGCCGCCGGCTCACCCCCCGAGCACCGGCTGCAGGGCCTTGAGCAGCTCGTTCACGCCGATCGCCACGAACACGGCCGCGGTCAGGCCCAACAGGGTGTTGCGGACCCAGCCGTTGCGGAACTGCCGCGGCACGTCCTTCTTGTTGTTGAGGAACAGCAGGGTCACGGCCAGGAACGGCATGAACAGGGCGCCGAGCGTGCCGTAGAGCAGGATCAGGAAGATCGGCCGGTCCAGGAACAGCAGCGCCATGGGCGGCAGGGTCAGCCACAGCAGGAAGAAGCGGCCGGGCTTCGAGGACAGCGACGGCGCGTCGTCCTGGTCCAGCTCCTCGGCGGGCCGGCGGAAGTTCGTCCAGAAGTCCGCGAACATCAACGAGACGCCGTGCCACACGCCCAGCAGGGAGGAGAAGGACGCGGCGAAGAATCCGATGAGGAACACCGTGGACCACACCGAGCCGTAGCGCTCGGCCAGCACGTCGCCGACGTCGAGCAGGCCCTTGTCGCCCGAGGAGATCGCCAGCCCCGCCGAGTGCAGCAGCTCCACGCCCATGACCATGGTGGCGATCACGAAGATGCCCGTGAGGATGTACGAGGTCGCGTTGTCGAACCGCATGACCTTCAGGTACTTCGGGACGTTCCAGCCCTTCTCGCGCAGCCAGTAGCCGTAGGCCGCGAGCGTGATGGTGCCGCCGACGCCGCCGGCCAGGCCGAGCACGTAGAACATGGCCTGGGGATCGCCGGAGGGCAGGCGCGGCACGAGACCGGCGAGGATCTCGCCCAGGTTCGGGACGGTCAGCGCCGCGGAGAGCAGCACCGTCACGAACATGACGCCGATCAGCACCGTCATGAGCCACTCGATGAGCCGGTACCTGTCCAGCCAGACCAGCCCCAGGCCGATCAGGCCCGAGGCGATCGCGAACACCTTGCTGTCCACCCCGGGGAACAGCGCCGCGAGCGGCAGGGCGGTGGAGGACATCGCCGTCGCCCCGTACACGATGCCCCAGATGAGGATGTACGGGCCGAAGTACCAGGACGTCCAGGCCCCGAGGGTGCGCCAGCCCTGGAAGATCGTCTTGCCGGTGGAGAGGTAGTAGCGGCCCACGCCCTCCACGAGCACGATCTTGAAGATCACGCCCAGCACCACGGCCCACAGCAGCATGTAGCCGTAGCGGGAGCCGGCGGTCAGGGTGGCCACCAGGTCCGCCGCGCCCACGCCCGTGGCGGCCGCCACGATGCCGGGTCCCAGCGAGTTCCACTTCGGCCGGATGGGGGTCTCGTTGAGCTCGGCGTCCGTGAACCCGATGATGTCGGGGTTGTGCACGGGGCGGCCGCGGTCGGCTCTCGTTGCCATGGGAGGGTCCTTGATGCTTGACGGGGCGAGTGCAGTCATGTGTATCACGCGCGTGAGAGACACGCCTCACTCACGTCGATCCGCGTCGGCCGGGACGGGCCCCGACGCCGCGGCCTCGGTACCGTGAACGACGAGCCCCGTCCTCCACCGGAAGGTCCGCCATGCCCCAGGGAATCTTCGTCTCCACCACGTCCACCGGCGCCGGCAAGTCCCTCGTCAGCCTGGGCCTGGCCGACTCGCTGTACCGGCGCTCCGGCACGGTGGGCTACTTCCGCCCCGTGGTGCCCGGCGACGACGTGGAGACCGACCCCATGGTGCTGCTGATGCGCGAGCAGTACGGCCTCTCCCCGGAGCAGGCCCGCGGCGGCCTCACCGCGGCCGAGGCCCGCACCCTCATGGCCGAGGGCCGCGGCGACGAGGTCCAGCAGCGCTGCGTGGAGCAGTACGACGCCATGCGGGCGGCGGGCGGCGTCGTGGTGGTGGAGGGCACCGACCTGATCAGCCCGGACCCGGCCGCCGACCTCGACCTCAACGCCCAGCTCGCCCGCAACCTCGGCACCCCCGTGGTCGCCGTGGTCTCCGGCGCGGACCTGACACCCGAGCAGGCGGCCGACGTCGTGGACCTGGCCCGGCGCACCCTCGACGACGCCGGCGTCGAGCTGCTGGCCGTCATGGTCAACCGCGCGGACCCCCGTGACCTCGACGCCGTCGGCGCGGCCGTGCGCCCCGGCCGCCACGCCTGGCCCGTGTACGTGCTGCCCGAGCTGACCGAGCTCGCGCACCCCTCGGTGGCCGAGGTGGCGGACGCGCTCGGGCTCGAGCAGATGGCCGGGCAGGAGACGCTGGACCGCGACGTCGCCGAGGTCAAGGCCGTCTCCATGGAGGGCGGCAACTTCCTCGAGGTCCTGCGCGAGGGCGCGCTCGTGATCGTCTCCGGCGACCGCTCCGACGCGATCCTGGCCACCGTGGCCTCCTCGCTGACCCCGGACTTCCCCACCCCCTCCGGCATGATCCTCACCAACGGCATCCTCCCGAACCGCCAGCTCCAGCGGCTCTACCTGGGCGCGGCCTTCCCCGTGTTCGTCACCCACGACGACACGTTCACCACCGCCGCGAAGGTCTCCCGGGTGCGCTCCGAGCTCTCCAGCGCCCAGCCCCGCAAGACCGCCGCCGCCCTGGGCACCTGGCACCAGCGCGTGGACGGGGACGAGCTGCTGGCCCGCTTCGACCTGCCACGCACCGACGTCGTCACCCCTCTGCGCTTCCTGCACGAGCTGATCTCCCGCGCCCGCGCGGACCGCCGCCGGATCGTGCTGCCCGAGGGCGAGGATGCCCGCGTGCTGCGCGCCGCCGAGATCCTCCAGCGCCGCGACGTCTGCGACCTCGTGGTGCTCGGCCCGGCCGCCGCCGTGCGGGAGCTGGCCTCCCGCGAGGGCGTGGACCTGAGCGGGATCGAGCTCGTGGACCCCGCCGACTCCCCGGACCTGGAGCGCTACGCGCAGGAGTACGCCCGGCTCCGCGCCCACAAGGGCGTGGACGCCGAGCGCGCCCGCGAGGTCATGCAGGAGGGCGCCTACTTCGGCACGATGATGGTCCACCTGGGCGACGTGGACGGCATGGTCTCCGGCGCCGCCCACACCACCGCCAACACCATCCGCCCCGCGCTGGAGTTCGTGAAGACGAAGCCGGGCGTCTCGATCGTCTCATCGGTGTTCTTCATGCTGCTGCCGGACCGCGCCCTCGTGTACGGCGACTGCGCCGTGAACCCGGACCCGGACGCGCAGCAGCTCGCGGACATCGCCGTGGCGTCCGCGGCCACCGCCGCCCAGTTCGGGGTGGACCCGCGCGTCGCCATGCTCTCCTACTCCACGGGCGCCTCCGGCTCCGGGCAGTCCGTGGACAAGGTCCGCGCCGCCACGGAGCTCGTGAGGGAGCGTGCCCCCGAGCTGAAGGTGGAGGGCCCGCTGCAGTACGACGCCGCCGTCAACGCCTCCGTCGCGGCCTCGAAGATGCCCGGCTCCGAGGTGGCCGGCCAGGCCACCGTGTTCGTGTTCCCGGACCTGAACACCGGCAACAACACCTACAAGGCCGTCCAGCAGTCCTCCGGAGCGGTCGCCGTCGGGCCCGTGCTGCAGGGCCTGAACAAGCCCGTCAACGACCTCTCCCGCGGCACCACCGTGGAGGACATCGTCAACACCGTCGCCATCACCGCCATCCAGGCCCAGGCCCAGGGCTGACGCCCCGGAAGGAGTCCCCCGTGCTCGTCCTTGTCATCAACTCCGGCTCGTCGTCCCTGAAGTACCAGCTCCGTGAGCTGGCCGACGACGGCACGGACGCCCCGGTGCCCGTCCTCGCCCAGGGCCTGGTGGAGCGCATCGGCGTCCCCGGCTCCGGCGTGCCGGACCACGCCGCCGCCCTCGAGCAGGTGGAGGCCGAGCTGGCCGAGGCGACCGGCGGGCGCACCATCGACGCCGCCGGCCACCGCGTGGTCCACGGCGGCGAGCGGTTCACCGCCCCGGCCCGGGTGACCAACGAGGTGATCCGCGCGATCGAGCGCCTCGCCCCGCTGGCCCCGCTGCACAACCCCGCCGCCGCCCAGGGGCTGCGCGCCATGGCCGAGCGCTGGCCGGACATGCCCCAGGTGGTCGTGTTCGACACCTCGTTCCACCAGACCATGCCCCGCGAGGCCTGGCAGTACGCCCTGCCGGACGAGGTCTACACGGAGCACGGCATCCGCCGCTACGGCTTCCACGGCACGAGCCACGACCTCGTCACCGGCCTCGCCGCGGAGCATCTGGGCATCCCGCGGGGGGAGTTCCGGGCCGTGGTGCTGCACCTGGGCAACGGCGCCTCCGCCACGGCCATCCGCGACGGCGTCTCCGTGGACACCTCCATGGGCTACACCCCGCTGGCCGGCCTGGTGATGGGCACCCGCTCCGGCGACCTGGACCCCTCCGTGGTCACCCACCTCATGCGGAACCACGGCTACGACGCCGAGGAGCTGGACACCCTCATGAACAGGCGCTCCGGCCTGCTGGGCCTGGCCGGGGAGGCGGACATGCGCCAGGTGCTGGAGAACGCCGCCTCCGGGGACGGCCGCGCCCGCAACGCCCTGGACGTGGCCTCCTACCGGCTGGCCAAGTACGTGGGCGGCTACCACGTGGCCGTGGGCGGGGCGCAGGCGATCGTGTTCACCGCCGGGATCGGCGAGAACTCGGCTCCGTTCCGGGCGCGCGTGCTCGACCGGCTCGAGGCGCTCGGGGTGGCCTACGACGCCGAGGCCAACCGCGCCCGCGTGGCCGGGCCCCACACGATCTCCGCGCCGGAGTCGGCGATCCCGGTCCTCGTGGTCCCCACGGACGAGGAGCAGGCGATCGCCCGCTTGACGTGGGAGCTCGCCCGCTGAGCACCGCGCCCGACCGTCCGACCGACGCCCAGCGACATCGCCGCCGGTCCGCCCGGCAGTGATGTCGCTGCGGCTCGGTCGACACGAACGGGGCGCTTCTGCACCCGACCGTCCGGCCCGGTCAGCGCTCAGACGTGGGTGCCGTCCGCCTCGACGGCGATGCCCAGCTCGTTGCCCGGGATCGAGGCGAGCAGGCGGCGGGTGTACGGGTGCCGGGGGTTGGTGAAGACCTCCTCCGAGCTGGCCGCCTCCACCACCTCGCCGTCCTTCATGACGCACACGTAGTCGGAGATGAGCCGCACCACCGCCAGGTCGTGCGAGATGAACAGGTAGCTCAGCCCCAGCTCGTCCTGCAGGCGGCGCAGCAGCGTGAGGATCTGGTCCTGCACGAGCACGTCCAGCGCGGAGACCGGCTCGTCGCACACGATCAGCTCGGGGTTCAGCGCGAGCGCCCGGGCGATCGCCACGCGCTGGCGCTGTCCGCCCGAGAGCTCGGCCGGGTACCGGCGGTGGAAGTGGGAGGGCAGGGCCACCTGGTCCATGAGCTCGAGCACGCGCGCCCGCCGCTGCGTGGCGTTGCCCCGCCGGTACGTCTGCAGCGGCTCCTCGATGATCCGGCCCACCGTGAACGAGGGGTTGAGCGAGGAGAAGGGGTCCTGGAACACGGCCTGCACGCGCTGCCGGAAGTCCTTGAGCCCCTCCCCCTTCAGCGCCAGCACATCCCTGCCCTCGAAGGTGATCTCGCCCGAGGTCGGCTCGATCAGCTTGAGCAGCATGCGCGCCGTCGTCGTCTTGCCGGAGCCGGACTCGCCGACGATCGAGACGGTCTTGCCGCGCGGGATCTTCAGGGAGACGTCCTTCACGGCGATGAAGTCCTCGTGCCCGCGTACGGGATAGACCTTGGTGAGGTCGCGGATCTCCACCAGCGGGGTGAGGTCCTGCTTCGCCAGGGCCACCGTGGTCAGGGCCGCGGTGTCGTCCTCGGCCAGGGCGACGGGCGCGGGATCGAAGGCCTCGGGCAGCAGGCGGGCCGCCGCCACCGACGGCGCGGCCGCCACGAGCGAGCGGGTGTAGGCGTGCTGCGGGTCCTCGAGGATGGCCCGCGCGTCGCCGGACTCCACCACGCGTCCGCGGTGCATCACCACGAGCTGCTGCGCCCGCTCGGCCGCGAGGCCGAGGTCATGGGTGATCAGCAGCACGGAACTGCCGAGCTCGCGGGTCATCTCGTCGATCTGGTCCAGGATCACCTGCTGCACCGTCACGTCCAGGGCGGAGGTCGGCTCGTCCGCGATCAGCAGCTGCGGCCGGCACGCCAGGCCGATGGCGATCAGCACGCGCTGGCGCAGACCGCCCGAGAGCTCGTGCGGGTACTGCTTGGCCCGCCGCGCGGGCTCGGGGATGCCGGCGCGCTCCATCACCTCGACGACGGCGGCCCCCACGTCCTTCTTCGTCGCCATGCCGTGGGTCAGCAGGGTCTCCCCGATCTGCTGACCCACCCGGGTCACGGGGTTGAGGTTGGACATCGGGTCCTGCGGCACCAGCCCGATCCGGCGGCCGCGGATGCGGCGCATCCGCGACTCGGGCAGGCCCACGAGCTCCTCGCCCGCGAAGCGGACGGAGCCTGCCGCGACCCGGCCGTTGCCGGGCAGCAGGCCGATCGCGGCCATCGCGGTGGTGGACTTGCCCGAGCCGGACTCGCCCACGATCGCCAGCGTGCCGCCGGCCGGGAGCGTGAGAGACGCGCCCTCCACGGCCTGCACGGTGCCCTGCTGGGTGGTGAACTCCACGTCCAGGTCGCGGATCTCCAGCAGCGGGGCGCCGGCCGCGGGGACCGCGGGTGTCGCGCCGGGGCCGGGCGCGCCGTCGTCGTGCTTGGGGTCCATGGTCAGCGCCTCCGGGAGGTCGGGTCGAGGGCCTCGCGCAGGGACTCGCCCAGCAGGGTGAAGCCGAGCGCGGTGATGGCGATGCACAGGCCGGGCAGGAACGCGAGCCACGGGTTGATGCCCAGCTCGGCCTGCGCGTAGGTGAGCATGCGGCCCCACTCGGCGGTCTCGGGGCGGCCGCCGCCGAGGCCGAGGAAGGACAGGGCGGCCGCGTCGATCACGGCCGTGGCCAGGGTGAGCGTGGCCTGCACGATCACGGGGCCCAGCGAGTTCGGCAGCACGTGGGACATCGTGATCCGTCCGCGCGAGAGGCCGAGGGTCTGCGCCGCGAGCACGTAGTCCGACCCCTTCTGCGTGAGCATCGAGGACCGCAGCAGTCGCGCGAACACGGGCACCTGCGCCACCCCGATCGCGATCATCACCGCGAACGGGGTCTGCCCGAGGATCGCCGCGATGGACACCGCCAGCAGCAGGTTCGGCACCGAGAGCAGGATGTCCACGACGCGCATCACCACGGAGTCCACCCAGCCGCCGAACGTGCCGGCCAGCAGGCCGAGCAGCATGCCGCCGGCCAGGCCGAACGCCGTCGAGATGACGCCGATGAGCAGCGAGGCCTGCGCGCCCCAGATCAGCTTGGAGAGCACGTCCCCGCCGAAGCGGTCCAGGCCCAGCGGGTAGCCGGCCACCTCGCCGGGGCCGGGCACGTGGGTGGGGCGGATCTCGCGCATGCCGGGTGTGGCCGTGCCCGCGTACGGGGCCAGCACCGGGGCGAGGACGGCCACGAGCACGAAGAGCAGCACGATCACGGCGCCGGCGATCGCCGCCGGGTTGCGGCGCAGCCGCTGGAACGCGGCGCCCCACACGGAGGTGCCGCGGGTGTCCGCGGCGGCCTCGGTGGTCGCCTGGGTGGCCCCGGCCTCGACGGGCGCCAGCGCGTGCTCGACGGCGTGCTCGGTGGGTCCGCCGCCGGGGCTGGGGGGCAGGTTCACGCTCATGAGACACGCACCCTCGGGTCGATGAGGCCGTAGGAGACGTCCACGACCAGGTTGATCAGCGAGTAGAGCAGGGCGATGAAGATGATGAAGCCCTGCAGCACCGGGAAGTCGAGCTGGAAGATCGCCTGCGCGAGGAACCGGCCGATCCCGTTGAACGCGAACACCGTCTCGGTGAGCACCGCCCCGGAGATCAGCAGGCCCAGCTGCAGGCCGAGCGTGGTGCTCACCGGCAGCAGGGCGTTGCGCATGATGAACCGGTTTCGGATCAGGCGCGGGGCCAGGCCCTTGGCGCGGGCCGTGCGCACGAAGTCCGCGTCCTGCACGTCCAGCACGGAGGCACGGGTGATGCGCGCGATGATCGCCAGCGGGATGGTGCCCAGCGCGATGCCGGGCAGCACCAGGTGGGTCAGCGCGTTCAGGGCCGCGTCCCACTCCGCGGTGATGATGCCGTCCCACACGTAGAAGTTCGTGTAGTGGGTGGCGTCGATCCGCGGGTCCTGCCGGCCGTCCGTGGGCAGCCAGCCCAGCTTCACCGCGAACACCCACTTGAGGATGAACGCCAGGAAGAACACGGGCACCACCACGCCGACCAGGGACAGCACGACGGCGACGTCGTCCTGCCACCGGCCCACATGGCGGGCCGCCCAGTAGCCGAGCGGGATGCCGATGGCCACCGCGAACACGATCGCGAAGACCGAGAGCTCCAGCGTGGCCGGGAAGCGGTCCGCGAACTCCTCGACCACGGACCGGTTCGTCATGGTCGAGGTGCCGAAGTCGCCGCGCAGCAGCCGCCCCATGTAGGTGAGGTACTGCTCGAGCAGGGGCTTGTCGAAGCCGTACGCCGCGTTCACGCGGGCCACGGCCTCGGGGGTGGCGCGGTCGCCGAGCAGGGCGGTGGCGGGGCCGCCGGGCAGGCTGCGGACCCACACGAACAGCAGGACGGACAGTCCGAACAGGGTGGGGATCAGCAGCAGCAGGCGCTTGCCGATGAGTCTGAGCACGAGGGGCCTCCATGCCGGCGCGGGGGCCGGGCCGGTCGGTGCG
>NZ_JASDCZ010000093.1:0-9075 GCF_030407635.1 Micrococcus sp. APC 4021 | reverse complement strand
GGGGCCTTCACCCCTGACCAGCGCTGCATCCTCACCGCACTGCTCATGCCGCTCTTCCTCGCGTTGATGAGCGTGTCCGTGGTGAACGTGGCGCTGCCGGCCATCGAGTCGGGCCTGGACGCCACGAGCGCGGATCTGCAGTGGGTGCTGGCGGGGTACACGCTGACGTTCGGCACCGTGCTCGTGGCCGCGGGCCGCGCCGGCGACCTGTGGGGGCGCAAGAACCTGTTCCTGGCGGGCATCACGCTGTACATGCTCGGCTCCCTGCTCTCCGGCCTGGCCGGGGACACTCTGCTGCTCAATGCCGGGCGCCTGCTCACGGGCCTGGGCGCGGGCGTGTTCAACCCCCAGGTCATCGGGTTCATCCAGTCGAACTTCCACGGCCGCGCCCGCGGGCGGGCCTACGGGCTCTTCGGCACCGTGGTGGGCCTCGGCGTGGCCGTGGGGCCCCTGCTCGGCGGGCTGTTCCTCGGCGCGTTCGGCCCCGAGTGGGGCTGGCGCTCCACGTTCCTCATGAACGTGCCCGTGGGCCTGGCCGCCGTCGCGATGGGCGCCCTCTGGCTGCCGCCGCCCACCCGCGTGCACGGCCTGCCCCCCGCCCCCGGACCACGCGGGATCGCCGCGCTCGATCCGGTGGGCGCCCTGCTGCTCGGCGCCGGCGGGGTGAGCCTCATGGTGCCGTTCATCGTCCCGGGCACCGCCTGGCTGCTGGTCCTCGCCGCCGCGCTCGTGACGGCGTGGTGGCTGTGGGAGAAGCGCGTGAAGGCCCGGGCGTCGGCCACCGGCGTGCAGCCCATGGTGGACCCGGCCCTGTTCCGGCGGCCGTCCTTCACGATCGGCGCGCTCGAGTCCACCATCTACCTGGCCACCATGCCGGCGGTGTTCGCGATCGTGGCGATCTTCCTGCAGCGCGGCATGGGGTTCACGCCGCTCGAGGCCGGCCTCGTGGGTCTGCCCGGCGCCGTCGTCGTGGCCTCCCTGTCCCCGTGGGTGGGTTCGATGGTGCAGCGGCGGGGGCCCGTGCTCGTGCTGCTCGGCGCTCTGGTGGGCCTCGTGTCGCTGGGGGTGCTCGCGCTCGCGTTCGAGCGCAGCGCGGCCGGCGCGTGGTCGCCGTGGATCGTGGGGGTGGGGCTGATCGTGCAGTCGGCCTCGCAGGCCCTGCTGCTCACCAGCACGCAGGTGCTGATGATGGACGACGTCGCCGGCCACGAGGCGGGGGCGGCCGGCGGCGTCGCCCAGACGGCGCAGCGCCTCGGCACCGCCCTGGGCCTGTCCGTGGTGACGGGCGCGTTCTTCGCGGCCCTGGCCGGCGCCGCCGGCGAGAGCGCCGGTCCGCCGTCGGCCGCGGCGTACGCGCACGCGGCCTCGACCGCCATGGGCATGGTGGCCGTGTGCTGGGCGCTCACCGCCGCGGTCGCGGCCCTGGACGTGGTCCGGCGGCGCCGCGCCGCGCGCGCGGCCTGACCGGCCCGCGGGGGCCTCAGCGCAGGAACAGCGCGCCGAGCCGGCGGGCGGCGAGCCACACCCCGACGCCGGCCATCACCACGAAGTAGAGGACGTGGCCGGCGGTCGCCCAGCTCAGCACGCCCACCGCGAGGGCGCGCATCATCTCCACGGCGTGCCACAGCGGGAACACGCGGATCACCCACTGGATCGGCTCCGGGTAGACCGCGAGCGGGAAGAACGTGGCCGAGAACAGGAACATGGGCATCAGCACGATCTGGACCCAGTCCATGTGCTGGAACGTCTTCATCCAGCTCGTCACCGCCATGCCGAGGGAGGCGAAGCCCAGCGCCACGAGCAGGGCGCCGGGGATCATGAGCAGCGCCGTCCACGAGGTGACGAGCCCGGCCACGGTCATGACGATCAGGAAGCCGACCGCGTAGATCAGCCCGCGCAGCAGCGCCATCGCGATCTCCCCGAGCGCCACGTCCAGCGGGCCCAGCCGCGTGGAGAGCATGGTCTGGTACGTCTTCGCGTAGCGCAGCTTGAAGAACACGTTCCACGTGGAGTCGTAGATGGCGCCGTTCATCGCCGAGACCGCCAGCAGTGCGGGGGCGAGGTACATGCCGTACGGGACGGGGGTGCCATCCGGGCCGGCCACGTCGCCGACCAGCGCACCGAGACCCAGTCCCAGGGAGGCCAGGTAGAGCACGGGCTCGAAGAACCCGGAGAAGAACACCACCCAGTTGTTGGACTTCAGGGACAGGAACGCCCGCTCCATCACCGCGCGCACGTTGCCCGAGTACGCGCCGGCCAGCGGCCCGCGGCGCACGGGGATCTCGGGCAGGGGCGGCACGGCGACGGCGTGTTCCCGCACCACCGACGACGACGGCGCGGCCGGGTCCGCCTGCGCGGCGGCGGGTGCGACGTCGGCGCGGGCGGCCCCGGTGCGCGCGGCACGGCGGCCCAGGCGCGGGGCACGGCGGCCCAGGCGCGGGGCACGGTCCCGACGGGCGGCCGTGCCGGCGTCGCGGTCCGGGGTGCCGCGGACCCAGCCGAGGCGGCGCGTGTAGATCCGCACCGCGAGCCGGGCCCCGCCGAGCGCGAGGGCCAGCAGGAACGCCACGTGCACCACGGTGAGCCAGGCCGGCTCGGCCATCCCGTAGGAGAGCATGCGGCCGAGCTGGGCGGCATGCCACTGCGGGGAGAGCCAGCCGATCCAGCGCAGCCACACGGGCAGTACGTCCAGCGGGTAGAAGGTGGCGGAGAACAGGAACAGGGGCATGACCACGAGCCGCTGCAGGGTGGCGAACTGGCCCTTGTCCTCCTTCAGGGAGGCGGCGAACGCCATGATCGGCGCGCCGACGGCGAGCCCGCCGAGCGTGGCGGTGAGGACCTGCACCCATGCCCACGGGCTCGAGACGACCCCGAACGCCAGCATCACCAGCAGGAACACGGCAGCCTGGAACACGAACCGCAGGCTCACGGCCGCGAGATGGCCCAGGGCGATCTGCGCCGGAGACAGCGGAGTGGCCTGCGCGGCGTAGTACGTGCGGTGCCACTGGAACCCGCCCATCACCGGGTAGGAGAACTCGACGGACGCGGTCATCAACGCGCCCGAGGCCAGCAGCGCCGGGGCGATGAACGCGACGTAGGAGACCCCGCCCAGGGCGTCCTGCGGCATCCCGCCGCCCATGAGCTGGGCCAGGCCCAGGCCCATGGCCAGCAGGTAGAGCACGGGCTCGCCGAGGGCGCCGACGATCAGCACCGCGCCGTAGCGGCGCATGTTCCGCAGCTGGTGCTCGGCGAAGTACAGGGCGCCGCGGCGCTTCACGCGCTCCGCGGACTCGGCGGCGGTGTGCGGCGGGCGCAGCGGCCCGGCGGGCGAGGCGGGGCCGGGGGCCGTCGTCGTGGTGGGGGACGGCACGGGTCAGTCCACCAGGGTGCGGCCGGTGAGGATGAGGAACACGTCCTCGAGGCTCGCGCGGCGGGTCAGCGTGGTGACGGGGGCGGGCAGGGCGCCCTCGTCGACGAGGCGCTGCACGACGTCGTGCAGGTCGTCCGCGCGTCGGGCGTAGACGAGGACGCGGTCCGGGAGGACCTCGACGCGGTGCACGACGCCGTCACCTGCGTGGGCCTGGACGGTGCGGGCCGCGGCCTCGTTGCGGTCCGCGCCGAAGCGCGCCTCGAGGACCTCGCGGGAGGCGTGCTCGCGGATGAGCTCGGCGGGGGTGCCGGCGGCCATGATCTCGCCGCCGTCGACCACGACGAGCCGGTCGCACAGCTGCTCCGCCTCGTCCATGTGATGCGTGGTCAGCAGCAGCGTGGTGCCGCGTTCCTTGAGCCGGTAGAGGCGGTCCCACAGGATGTGGCGGGCCTGCGGGTCCAGGCCCGTGGTGGGCTCGTCGAGGAGGAAGAGGGCCGGCTCGTTGACCAGGGCGCGGGCGATCACCAGCCGGCGCTTCATGCCGCCGGAGAGGTCGGTGACCTTGGCGTCCGCCTTCTCGGTGAGCTGGGCGAAGGCCAGCAGCTCCTCGGCCTTGGGCCGCAGGTACGAGTAGGGCAGGCCGAAGTAGCGGCCGTAGATCAGGATGTTCTCCCGGGCGGTGAGCTCCTCGTCCAGGTTGTCCTGCTGCGGCACCACGCCCAGGCGCGCACGGACGGCCGGCCCGTCCTCCTCCGGGTCGATGCCCAGGATGGTCAGCTCGCCCGCGGTGCGCTGCGAGGTGCCCGCGAGCATGCGCATGGTGGTGGACTTGCCCGCGCCGTTGGGGCCGAGCAGGCCGAAGCACTCCCCGGGGCGCACGTCCAGGTCGATGCCCTTCACGGCGTGGAACTCGCCGTACTGCTTGCGCAGCCCACGGGCACGGATGACGGAGGCGTCGCCGGGGGACGCGTGCAGAGTGGTGTGACTCACAAGGCGACAGCATAGGCGCACCACCCGCCCGGACGCGCGCCGCCCCCTCGGCGACGAACCCTGCGATATGGCCCCCATCCGGGGTGGATGGGGGCCATATCGCAGGGTTGGTCGCGGGAGTGGGAGAGGTCAGGCTCCGGCCCGCTCCCCGGCCCAGTCCTCGCCGTCGGCGGCGCGCTCGGCGGCCTCGACGACGTTCGCCAGCAGCATGACGCGGGTCATCGGCCCGACGCCGCCCGGGTTCGGCGCCATCCAGGCCGCCTTCTCCTTCACGGCCGGGTCCACATCGCCCAGGACGCGGGACTTCCCGTCCTGGCCGGTCACGCGCGAGACGCCCACGTCCAGGACGATCACGCCCTCCTTGACCTGCTCCGGCTTCACCATGTGGGCGGAGCCGGCGGCGGCGATCACGACGTCGGCGCTCGCCAGCAGCTCGTCGAGGTTCGTGGTGCCGGTGTGGGCCAGGGTCACGGTGGCGTTGACCTCGCGGCGGGTGAGCACGAGGCCGGCGGGCCGGCCGATGGTCACGCCGCGGCCGATCACGAGCACGTGCTTGCCGGCCAGCTCCACACCGTGGTGGCGCAGCAGCTCGACGCAGCCGGCCGGGGTGCACGGCAGCGGCGAGTCCAGCTCGCCGCCGACCGAGGCCACGAGCCGCCCCAGGTTCATGGGGTGCAGGCCGTCCGCGTCCTTGTCCGGGTCGATGGCCTCGAGCACCTTCTGGGTGTCCACGTGCTTCGGCAGCGGCAGCTGGACGATGTAGCCCGTGCAGGCCGGGTCCTCGTTCAGCTCGCGCACGACGTCGAGGATCTGCTCCTCCGTCGCGTCCGCGGGCAGCTCACGCTGGATGGACTCGATGCCCACCTCGGCGCAGTCGCGGTGCTTGCCCGCCACGTACTTCTGCGAGCCGGCGTCCTCACCCACGAGCAGGGTGCCGAGGCCGGGGGTGCGCCCACGCTCGGCGAGGGCGGCCACGCGGCCGCGCAACTCCTCCTTGATCGCGGCGGAGGTGGCCTTGCCGTCCAGGACCTTCGCGGTCATCGGCGGCTCACCAGCCCTCGAGGCCGTCGTACAGCGGGAAGTCCTCGGTGAGCTTCACGACGCGGGCGCGCAGCGCCTCCACGTCCGGGCTCGGCTTCAGCGCCTCGGCGATGACGTCGGACACCTCGCGGAACTCGGCCTCGCCGAAGCCGCGGGAGGCCAGCGCGGGGGTGCCGATGCGCAGGCCGGAGGTGGTCATCGGCGGACGCGGGTCCCACGGCACCGAGTTGCGGTTCACCGTGATGCCGACCTCGTGCAGGATGTCCTCGCCCTGCCTGCCGTCCAGCTGGGACTCGCGCAGGTCCACCAGGACCAGGTGCACGTCCGTGCCGCCGGTGAGCACCGAGATGCCGTGCTCGGCCATGTCCGGGGCGGTCAGGCGCTCGGCCAGGATCTGCGCGCCGGCCAGGGTGCGCTCCTGCTTCTCCTTGAAGTCCTCGGAGCCGGCGATCTTGAAGGCCACGGCCTTGCCCGCGATCGCGTGCATCAGCGGGCCGCCCTGCTGGCCCGGGAACACGGCGGAGTCGATCTTCTTCTTCAGCTCCTCGGTGGAGAGGATGAAGCCCGAACGGGGGCCGGCGAGGGTCTTGTGCACGGTGGAGGAGACGACGTCGGCGTGCGGCACCGGGTTCGGGTGCAGGCCGGCGGCCACGAGGCCGGCGAAGTGGGCCATGTCCACCCAGAGCCGGGCGCCGACCTCGTCCGCGATCGAGCGGAAGGCGGCGAAGTCGAGCTGACGGGGGTAGGCGGACCAGCCGGCCACGATCACCTTCGGCCGGGCCTCGAGGGCCTTCTCGCGCACCTTGTCCATGTCGATGCGGTGGGTGTCCGGCTCCACCTCGTACGCGGCGATGCTGTAGTTCTTGCCGGAGAAGTTCAGCTTCATGCCGTGCGTCAGGTGGCCGCCGTGCGCCAGGGACAGGCCCATCATCGTGTCCCCGTGGTCCAGCAGCGAGGTCATCACGGCCACGTTGGCCTGGGCGCCGGCGTGCGGCTGGACGTTGGCGTGCTCGGCGCCGAACAGGTCCTTGGCGCGCTGGATGGCCAGGTTCTCGGCCACGTCCACGAACTCGCAGCCGCCGTAGTAGCGGCGGCCCGGGTAGCCCTCCGCGTACTTGTTGGTCAGCACCGAGCCCTGCGTCTCGAGGATGGCGCGCGGCACGAAGTTCTCCGAGGCGATCATCTCGAGCGTGCCCCGCTGGCGGCCGAGCTCGTCCGCGAGCGCCGCGGCGATCTCCGGGTCCACCTCGGCGAGGGGCTGGGTGTTGATGTCGGGCGTCTGCGTCACGGGGGTTCCCTTCGAACGGGGGTCTGTGCGGCCGGAAGGCTCCGGTGCCCTCCATCCTAGTGACCAGGCGCCGTCGTCGGGCCTGCGCGACGGCGGCCCGCGGCCCCGGCGACCGACCCCGGCACCCGGTTCTTTTGACTGATTCAGAAATATGCCAAGATCGGGGATGACGCCGCCCACCGCGCCGATCGGTGCGCGGCCGACGTCGATCGACGAAGGAGAGTTCCATGACGGAGTACCAGAAGACGACCCCGCACGCGACCGGTTCCACCCGCCAGAACGGCGCCCCGGCCGTCAGCGACCGCCAGTCCCTGACCGTGGGCAGCGAGGGGCCCATCGTCCTGCACGACACCCACCTGCTGGAGACCCACCAGCACTTCAACCGCATGAACATCCCGGAGCGCCGCCCGCACGCCAAGGGCTCCGGCGCCTTCGGCGAGTTCGAGGTGACCGAGGACGTGTCGAAGTACACCAAGGCCCTCGTGTTCCAGCCCGGCACGAAGACCGAGACCCTCCTGCGCTTCTCCACCGTGGCTGGCGAGCTCGGCTCCCCGGACACCTGGCGCGACGTGCGCGGCTTCGCACTGCGCTTCTACAGCGAGGAGGGCAACTACGACATCGTCGGCAACAACACCCCGATCTTCTTCCTGCGCGACCCGATGAAGTTCACCCACTTCATCCGCTCGCAGAAGCGTCTGCCGGACTCCGGCCTGCGCGATGCCACCATGCAGTGGGACTTCTGGACCAACAACCCCGAGTCGGCGCACCAGGTGACCTACCTGATGGGCCCGCGCGGCCTGCCCCGCACCTGGCGTGAGATGAACGGCTACGGCTCCCACACCTACCTGTGGGTCAACGCCCAGGGCGAGAAGCACTGGGTGAAGTACCACTTCATCTCCCAGCAGGGCGTGCACGGCCTCTCGAACGACGAGGCCACCAAGATCGCCGGCGAGAACGCCGACTTCCACCGCCAGGACCTGTTCGAGTCCATCGCCAAGGGCGACCACCCCAAGTGGGACCTCTACATCCAGGCGATCCCCTACGAGGAGGGCAAGACCTACCGGTTCAACCCCTTCGACCTGACGAAGACGATCTCCAAGAAGGACTACCCGCGCATCAAGGTCGGCACGCTGACCCTGAACCGCAACCCGGAGAACCACTTCGCGCAGATCGAGTCCGCCGCGTTCAGCCCGAGCAACACCGTGCCGGGCATCGGCCTCTCCCCGGACCGCATGCTCCTGGGCCGCGCCTTCGCGTACCACGACGCCCAGCTGTACCGCGTGGGCGCCCACGTGAACCAGCTGCCGGTGAACCGTCCCAAGAACGCGGTGCACAACTACGCCTTCGACGGCCAGATGTGGTACGACCACACCGGCGACCGCTCCACCTACGCGCCGAACTCCAACGGCGACTCCTGGTCGGACGAGACCGGCCCGGTGGACGACGGCTGGGAGGCCGACGGCACCCTGACCCGCGAGGCCCAGGCCCTGCGCGCGGACGACGACGACTTCGGTCAGGCCGGCACCCTCGTCCGCGAGGTCTTCTCGGCCCAGGAGCGCGAGGACTTCGTGGAGACCGTGGCCGGCGCGCTGAAGGGCGTCCGCCAGGACGTCCAGGCCCGCGCCTTCGAGTACTGGAAGAACGTGGACGCCACGATCGGCCAGCGCATCGAGGACGAGGTCAAGCGCCACGAGGGCGACGGCATCCCGGGCGTCGAGGCCGGCGGCGAGGCCCGCATCTGACGGCTCCTTCCCCCGGCGGGCGCCCGCGCGGGCTCCGCTGAACGCGCGGCGGCCGCTCCCTCACACGAGGGGGCGGCCGCCGTCGTCGTGGGGCGGTTGTTCCGGTCAGCGCTTGCCCCAGCGGCGCTCCTGCGCCTGGGACAGCTTGTCCTTGACCACCTTCACGACCGTGTCCTTGGCGGGCACGGCCACGTTGTCCCGCAGCGGGACGGCGACCTTGTCACGCACGGTCTCGAACGCGGAGGCCGCCACGGCGCCGACCTGGGCCAGCTTCGACTCACCCTCGGCGTCCGAGGCTCGGGTCTCGTCGCGGTCCGCCCGCAGGTCCGGGAGGGCGGCGCCCTCGGTGTCGTCCTCGGCGGGCTCCTCATCCGTGGGGGCGGAGGAGGTGGAGGTGTCCGGGGCCACGGTCGTGGGCGTCGACGACGTCGGTGCGGCGGTCCCAGCAGTCCCGGCGGCTGCCGCCGACTGGGCGGCGCGGGCCTCGCGGCGGGTCGCCGGGGTGGCGTCCTCCGCACGGCCGGACGAGGCCGCGGTCGGATCCAGCTCCGGGGCGCCGCCCAGGGGCGTGGCCGGCGTGGTGCCGGCGTGGGTCTCCGGGGCCTCGGCGCGACGGGTGGGCGGGGCGGCCTCGAGCGGCGGGC
>NZ_JASDCZ010000092.1:0-9105 GCF_030407635.1 Micrococcus sp. APC 4021 | reverse complement strand
GTCGCGGGCGCCACCCACGTGGGCGCCGTCCGCGACCTGAACGAGGACGCGTGGACCCTCGTCGGGGAGCCGCTGGTGCTCGCCGCCGTGGCCGACGGCATGGGCGGGCACGAGGCCGGCGAGGTGGCCTCGGCCGCCGCGATCGAGACCCTGCGCCGCCGCGCCCCCGAGGTGCTCGCCCCGGGCACGGCCCACACGCCCCAGGAGCTCGGCCACCTGATCCACGAGGCGGACGCCGCCGTCGTCGAGGCCGGGCTGGGGCGCTCCGGCACCACCCTGACCGTCCTGGCCTGCCTGGACACGGAGCGCGGCCGCTGGGCTGTGGCCAACGTCGGCGACTCCCGGGTGTACCTGCGGCCCGTCGGCTCGCCGGTGCTCCAGCAGCTCACGGTGGACCACTCGGCGGTCCAGATGCTCGTCGACGCGGGGGAGCTCACCCCCGCCGAAGCCCGCGTCCACCCGCGCCGCAACGTCATCACCCGCGCGCTCGGCTCGCGCGAGGCGCTCACGGTGGACGTGGCCGAGGTCCCCCTCGCCTCCGGGGACCTCGTCCTGCTGTGCAGCGACGGCCTGACCGGCGAGCTGCTGGACGAGGAGATCCGCGCGCTGATCGACGACGCCGACACCCTCGAGGACGCCCTCGAGAAGCTCATCGGCGCCGCCCTGTGGCGCGGCGGCCGGGACAACATCACGGCGGTGCTCGTGCGCATCCCCTGACCCGGGTGCGCCGTCCGGGACGCCGACTACGCTGGGCCGGGTGAGCACCCCCAAGGAATCCGCCGCCCAGCCCGATCCGCAGGACATCCCCGCCGCGGACCTGCGGGAGGAGTACGAGGACCTCGTGGAGCGGGTCCGCGCCGCCCGGACCGCCTACTACCAGCGGGACGCCCCGGAGATCTCGGACGCCGAGTACGACGCGCTGTACCGCCGCCTCGAGGACCTCGAGGCCCTGCACCCCGAGCTCGTGGCCAACGACTCGCCCACCCAGGAGGTCGGCGGCGAGGTCTCGGAGGCGTTCGCCCCCGTCCGGCACGGGGCCCGCATGTACTCGCTCGAGGACCTGTTCTCCATCGAGGAGCTCGAGGTCTGGTTCCGCCGCGCGGCGCAGGCCCTGACGCAGGTGCGACCGGGCGTGGCGCCCCGCTGGCTCGTGGAGGTGAAGATCGACGGGCTCGCCGTCGCCCTGCGCTACCGGGACGGGCGGCTCGTGCAGGCCGCCACCCGCGGCGACGGCGTCACGGGCGAGGACGTCACCGCCAACGTGCGCACCATCGGGGACATCCCGCACGAGCTCTCCGGCGAGGGCTGGCCCGCCGAGTTCGAGGTGCGCGGCGAGGTGTTCATGTCCTCCGCCGCCTTCGCCGAGCTCAACGCGCGCCGTGCGGAGGAGGGCCAGACGCCGTTCGCGAATCCGCGCAACGCCGCCGCCGGCGCCCTGCGTCAGAAGGACCCGGCCGTCACCGCGCAGCGCCCGCTGGCCATGTTCGTGCACGGCATCGGCTCGGTCGAGGCGTTCGGGCTGGAGTCCCAGCACGAGGTGTACGACGCGCTCGCGGGCTGGGGCCTGCCCGTCAGCCCCTACACCCGGCTGGTGGAGGGCGCGGACGAGGAGGCACTGGCCGCCGTCGTCGCGGTGATCGAGGAGTACGGCCGGCGCCGGCACGAGCTGATCCACGAGATCGACGGCATCGTGCTGAAGGCGGACGCGTTCGCGGACCAGCGCTACCTCGGCCACACCTCCCGCGTGCCCCGCTGGGCCGCGGCGTACAAGTACCCGCCGGAGGAGGTGCACACGCTGCTGCGGGACATCGCGGTCTCGGTGGGCCGCACCGGACGGGTGACCCCGTTCGCGGTGATGGAGCCGGTCACCGTGGCCGGGTCCACCGTCTCCCTGGCCACCCTGCACAACCAGGACGTGGTCAAGGCCAAGGGCGTGCTGATCGGGGACACCGTGGTGGTGCGCAAGGCCGGGGACGTGATCCCCGAGGTCGTGGGCCCCGTGCTGCCGCTGCGCGAGAAGGCGATCGAGGCGGGCCGGGAGCTGCGCGAGTTCGTCATGCCCACGCACTGCCCCTCGTGCGGCACGCCGCTGGCCCCGGCCAAGGAGGGGGACGTGGACCTGCGCTGCCCCAACGCCCGCTCCTGCCCGGCCCAGCTGGCCGGTCGCGTCGAGCACCTGGCCAGCCGCGGCGCGTTCGACGTGGAGGCGCTCGGCGAGGAGGCCGCCCGCTGGCTCGTCCAGGGCCCCGGCGAGGACCCGGCCGAGCACGAGGGGCAGGTGCGCCCCGAGGGTCCCGGCCCCATCACGGCGGAGGCGCAGATCTTCGACCTCGCCTCCGGCACGCCGGAGGAGATCACGGGCCCCCGCGGCGAGGACGGGCTGACGGACCTGCAGCGCTCCCTCGGCGAGGTCCGCGTGTGGCGCGAGGGCCGTACGAAGGTGGACTGCCGCATGGTGCCCTCGGGCGTGTTCACGCTCAAGCCGTACTTCTTCACCGCCGCCACCGCGAAGAAGCCGTCCGCGCCCACGGCCAACACGCTCCGCCTGTTCGACGAGCTCGAGAAGGCCAAGTCCCAGCCGCTGTGGCGCACCCTCGTGGCGCTGTCCATCCGGCACGTGGGCCCGACGGCGGCCCGCTCGCTGGCCACGGCGTTCGGCTCGATGGCGGCGCTGCGCGCGGCGGCCGAGGCCGGCGACCGGGACCGGTTGGCCGAGATCGACGGCGTCGGTCCGATCATCGCGGACGCGCTCATCGAGTGGTTCGCCGAGGACTGGCACCGGGAGATCGTGGACCGCTGGGCCGCGGCGGGCGTGGTCATGGAGGACGAGCAGGACGAGTCGACCCCGCGCACGCTCGAGGGCCTGACCGTGGTGGTCACCGGCTCGCTCGAGGGCTTCTCCCGCGACTCCGCGAAGGAGGCGATCCTCGTGCGCGGCGGCAAGGCCTCCGGGTCCGTGTCCAAGAAGACCGACTTCCTGGTGGCCGGCGAGGCCGCCGGCTCCAAGCTGGACAAGGCGCAGTCCCTCGGCGTGCCCGTGCTGGACGAGGCCGGGTTCACGGCGCTGCTGGCCGGTGGCCCGGACGCGGTGCGCCCGGCGGACACGGACGACGCCCCCGACGGCGCCGCAGAGGGGGAGGCCTCGGCATGAGCGCGCGCACCACGGTCCCGGGCCTGCTCGTGGTCGCCAAGGCCGCCGCGCGCGCCGGCGCGGACGTCCTGGCCCGGCGCTGGACCGGTCACCACCCGGCCGTCCCGCTGGGCATCGAGGAGATCGGCGCGCAGACGAAGTCCTCCGGCTCCGACTGGGTCACCGACTACGACCGCCGCGCCGAGCAGGCCGTCCGGGAGGTCGTCGCCGGCTACCGCCCCTCGGACGAGATCACCGGCGAGGAGTACGGCGCCACCCGTCCGGCCGAGCCGTCCGGGTACCGCTGGTCCATCGACCCGCTGGATGGCACCACGAACTTCGTGCGCGGGCTTCCGCAGTTCTGCACCTCGGTGGCCGTCACCGGCCCGGTGGACGCCGAGACCGCCGACCTGCTGGGGGTGGCCGAGGGCACCGAACGCTGGCTGGCCGGCGTCGTGGCGGCGCCCGCGCTGGGGCGCACCTGGTACGCGAGCGCGGGCCGGGGCGCCTTCAGCACCGCGGACGCGACGACGGCGGGCGTGGACCTGCCCGACCGCGATGCCGCCCCCGTGCGGCTCACCGGTCCCCTGCCCGGACGCTCGGGGCGACTGCTCGCCACCGGCTTCGGCTACGACCCCGCCCGCCGGGCCCTGCAGGTGCGGGCGCTCGCGGCCCTGCTGCCCGCGTTCGGGGACGTGCGACGGATCGGCTCGGCGGCGCTGGACCTGTGCATGGTCGCCGACGGCACCCTGGACGCGTACGCCGAGTTCGGCACGCAGGAGTACGACTGGGCCGCCGGCGCGTTGGTGGCGGAGGAGGCCGGCGTCGCGGTGACGCGGCCCGCCTCGGCGGACGGCACGGCACATCCTGACTGGATGGTGGCCGGCGACGTGGACGGGTCCGCCCTGGCCGCCGTGACGGGGGAGAGGGCATGAGACGGATCGTCGGAGACCCGTGGTTCTACCCGGTCCTGTTCGTGGCCGGCGGACTGACGTTCATGATCGCGGGGACGCGCCTGCAGCAGGTCGGGATGATCGTGGCCGGGCTCGTCCTGGCCGGCTACGCGGTCACGTACCGGTGGGCGGTGCGGGTCCGCTCGCGGCCGTTCGCCGGCGCGCAGGCGCACGTCGAGCGCGGCGGCGTCGTCGTGTTCTGGCGGCCGGGCTGCCCGTTCACGCGGCGGCTGGTCAAGGAGCTGACGGCGCAGGAGCGGGAGCGCGCCTACTGGGTGAACATCTGGCAGGAGCCGGCGGCCGCGACGTTCCTCGCGGGGCTGCACGAGGCGCGCGACGGCCACCCCCACCAGGCCGTGCCCACCGCCTGGCTGCGTCGGCGCGACTACGTCGTGGCCACGGACGCGACCCGCGCCCGCCTGAAGGACACGCTGCGCCAGCGCGCCGGAGGTGACGCATGAGCGCCCTCGTCCGCCCGCTACGCCCCGAGGACCACGAGGCGGTCGCCGAGCTCACCCTGGCGTCCTATGTCGACGGCGGCCACATCGCCCCCGACGACGCCTACGTGAAGACCCTCATGGACGTGGCCGACCGGGCCGGCCGCGCGGAGGTGCTCGTGGCCGAGGTCGACGGCGAGGTGGCCGGGTCCGTGGTGCTCACCCCGCCCGGCTCGCCCCTGGCCGAGACCTCCGGCGACGGGGAGTACGAGTTCCGCATGCTCGCCGTGCACCCGCGGTTCCACCGCCGCGGGGTGGGCGGCGCCCTGCTGGCCGAGATCGTGGCGCGGGCCCGCGCCGAGGAGGGCGTGGACGCCGTCGTGCTGACCACCATGCCCTCCATGACCGGCGCCCACCGGATGTACGAGCGCGCCGGCTTCGTGCGCGTCCCGGAGCGGGACTGGCTCCTCGCGGACGTGGTGCCGGACCTCGACCCGGCCGACGAGACCGGCCCGTTCCTCGTCTACCGGCTCGCGCTGGACTGACCCCGGGCGGGACATCGGCACCGGGACCCCATTCGGGGCGGGAAATCCCTGTCATGCGGGCCCGGAGCGCCGCGGTGGGGTGGATCTCCCGCCTCGAAGCGGTGGCGGCGGCCGGGCAGGCCCCGGCACTAGACTCGATTCCGATGTGGCCGCCGCCGCGCCGGCGTCGTCCACCCCGCCCCGACCCGTCACACGAGGAGATCCATGCCTGAGATCACCCGGGATCAGGTGGAGCATCTGGCTCGCCTGGCCCACATCCGGATGACCGACGAGGAGCTGGACACGATGTCCGGCGACCTGGAGAAGATCCTGAAGCACGTCTCCGCGGTCCAGGCCGCCGCGGGCGACGACGTGACGCCGACGTCCCACCCCATCGCGTTGGAGAACGTGTTCCGCGAGGACGTGCCGGCCGGCATGCTCACGCAGGAGGAGGCCCTCGACCAGGCGCCGGACTCCGAGGACGGCCAGTTCAAGGTCCCCGCCATCCTGGACGGAGAGTGATCACCCCCATGACCGAGACGTTCGACGTGAACGCGACCCTCGGCGCCCACGAGCTCGTCCGGCTCACCGCGCTGCAGATGGCCGAGCGCCTGCGCGCCGGCACCACCACGTCCGTGGAGCTCGTCCAGGCCCACCTGGACCGCATCGCGGCCCACGACGGCGACGTGCGCGCCGACGCCGACGGCGACCGCGGCGTGCGCGCCTACCTCCACGTGAACACGGACGAGGCCCTCGCCGTCGCCGCCGAGGTGGACGCGATCCGCGCCGCCGGCGGCCCCGAGGCCGACGCCCTGCACCCGCTGGCCGGCGTGCCCGTGGCCGTGAAGGACAACATCGTCACCCGCGGGCAGCCGACCACGGCCGCCTCCCGCATGCTCGAGGGCTGGCTCAGCCCGTACGACGCCACGGTGGTGGCCCGCCTCCGCGAGGCCCGCCTGCCGATCCTCGGCAAGACCAACCTCGACGAGTTCGCGATGGGCGGCTCCACCGAGCACTCCGCGTTCGGCATCACCCGCAACCCGTGGGACGGGGACCGCGTGCCCGGCGGCTCGGGCGGCGGGTCGGCGGCCGCCGTCGCCGCCTTCCTGGCCCCCTTCGCCCTCGGCTCGGACACCGGCGGCTCCGTCCGTGAGCCCGCCGCGTTCACCGGCACGGTCGGCGTGAAGCCCACCTACGGCGCCGTCTCCCGCTACGGCCTGATCGCGATGGCCTCCTCACTGGACCAGATCGGCCCCGCCGCCCGCACCGTGGCCGACGCCGCGGCGCTGCAGCAGGTCATCGGCGGCCCCGACCCGCAGGACTCCACGTCCCTGGCCGACGCGCCGGCGGACCTGACCGCCGCTGCCCGCGGCCGCGACCTGGCGGGGCTGCGCGTCGGCGTCGTGACGGACCTGCCGGCGGAGGCGTTCCACCCGGGCATCCGAGCCGGCTTCGACGAGCACGTCGCGGCCCTGCGGGAGGCCGGCGCGGAGATCGTGGAGGTCTCCTGCCCGAGCTTCGACGCCGCCCTCGGCGCGTACTACCTGATCATGCCCTCGGAGGCCTCCTCCAACCTGGCCCGCTTCGACGGCGTCCGCTACGGCCACCGCGTGGTGCCCGACGGCGGCGGCACGATCGAGCAGGTCATGGGCGCCACCCGCGCCGCCGGCTTCGGCGCCGAGGTCAAGCGCCGCATCATCCTGGGCACCTACGCGCTCTCCGCCGGCTACTACGACGCCTACTACGGCTCCGCGCAGAAGGTCCGCACGCTCGTGCAGCAGGACTTCGCCCGCGCCTTCGAGCGGGTGGACGTCCTCCTCACGCCCACCGCGCCGACCCCGGCGTTCGAGCTGGGCGCCAAGACGGACGACCCGATGACCATGTACGTCAACGACCTGGCCACCATCCCGGCCAACCTCGCCGGCGTCCCGGGCATGTCCGTGCCGGGCGGCGTCGTCGACGGGCTGCCCTACGGCCTGCAGCTGATGGCGCCCGCGCGCGAGGACGCCCGCCTGTACGAGGCCGGCGCCGCGCTCGAACGCCTCGTGGCCGAGCGCCGGGGCGGGCCGGTGTGGGCCGAGGCCCCCGAGCTGGAGAAGGGCGCGCAGCGCGCCACCACCGCGACCACGGCAGGAGGCCGGGCATGAGCCACGCAGAACAGACCATGGACTTCGCGGAGGCGATGGAGCGCTTCGACCCGGTGCTGGGCTTCGAGGTGCACGTGGAGCTGAACACCGCCACGAAGATCTTCTCCTCGGCGCCCAACGCGTTCGGCGACGAGCCGAACACCAACGTGACCCCGCTCGACCTCGGCCTGCCGGGCACCCTGCCGGTGCTCAACCGCGAGGTCGTGGAGTACGCGATCCGCCTGGGCGTGGCCCTGGACGCGCAGGTGGCCGAGACCTGCCGGTTCGCGCGGAAGAACTACTTCTACCCGGACACGCCGAAGAACTTCCAGACCTCCCAGTACGACGAGCCGATCGTCTTCGACGGCCACCTGGACGTCGAGCTGGAGGACGGCGAGGTCTTCCGCGTGGAGATCGAGCGCGCGCACCTCGAGGACGACGCCGGCAAGCTCACCCACGTGGGCGGCTCCGGACGGATCCAGGGTGCCTCCGCGTCCCTCGTCGACTACAACCGTGCGGGCGTGCCGCTCATCGAGATCGTCACCAAGCCGATCGTCGGCGCCGGCGCGCGGGCCCCCGAGCTGGCCCGCGCCTACGTCACCGCGATCCGGGACATCGTGCAGGCCATCGACATCTCCGACGCGCGGATGGAGCGCGGCAACGTCCGCTGCGACGCGAACGTCTCGCTGATGCCCAAGGGCGCCACCGAGTTCGGCACCCGCACCGAGACGAAGAACGTGAACTCCACGCGCGCCGTGCAGCACGCGGTCACCCACGAGATCCAGCGCCAGGCCGCGGTGCTCGCCGCGGGCGGCACCGTGACGCAGGAGACCCGCCACTGGCACGAGGACACCCGCAGCACCACCTCGGGCCGCCCGAAGTCGGACGCGGACGACTACCGGTACTTCCCCGAGCCGGACCTCGTGCCCGTGCACGTGGACGCCGCGTGGGTCGAGCGCGTGCGCGCGGCCCTGCCCGAGCTGCCGGCCGTGCGGAACAAGCGGCTCAAGGCCGAGTGGGGCTTCTCGGACGAGGAGTTCCGCGACGTCGTCAACGCCGGCGTCCTGGACGAGATCGTCGCGACCGTGGAGGCCGGCGCCTCCGCGGCGGCCGCGCGCAAGTGGTGGATGGGCGAGATCGCCCGCCTGGCGAACGTCCGCGAGGTCGCCGTCGCCGAGCTGGGGATCACCCCGGCGCACGTGGTGGAGATCGAGGAGCTGATCGCCGCGAAGACGATCAACGACAAGATCGCCAAGCAGGTGCTCGGCCTGGTGGCCGACGGCGAGGGCGCCCCGAAGGAGGTCGTCACGGCGAAGGGCCTGGCCGTGGTGTCCGACGACGGCGCGCTCACGGAGGCCGTCGACGCCGCGATCGCCGCCAACCCGGACGTGGCCGAGAAGATCAAGGGCGGCAAGATGGCGGCCGTCGGCGCCCTGATCGGCCCGGTCATGAAGGCCACCCGCGGGCAGGCCGACGCCGGCCGCGTCCGCGAGATCGTCCTGGAGCGCCTGGGCGTGTCCTGACGACCGCGCGGGCCCTCAGTCGTCCAGGGCGGCGAGGGTCCGCGCCACGCGGGGCAGGGTCTTGCGCAGCAGGCGCCGCCAGGACCCCGCGGCCAGCCCGCCGACGATCGCGTCCCGGGCCGCCGCGTCGTCGAGCGTCTCCAGGGCCATCGCCCCGAGCCACACGCGGGCCCGGCGCGCCTCGGCCGCGTCCCGGGCCAGGTCGGGGACCTTCTCCTCGCCGTGCCACAGCGCCAGGTAGGCGACGTTGAGGGCGGGGTCCCATGCGCACGCGAAGTCCCAGTCCAGCACCCCGGCCAGCGCCCAGCGCAGCGGGGCGCGCGGGTCCTCGTCCTCGGGCACGGCACGCCAGCGCATGTTGTGCCCGGCCAGGTCGCCGTGCACGAGCGACGGCGGCACGGGCGGCGCGGCG
>NZ_JASDCZ010000091.1:0-9109 GCF_030407635.1 Micrococcus sp. APC 4021 | reverse complement strand
ACGCCGGCGTCCCACACCTCCCCCCTCGGCCTGTCCCTGCCGGACGGCCGGGGCCGTCGCGTCCTCGTCACCGGTGCCACCGGCTACGTGGGCGGGCGCCTCATCCCCGAGCTGCTCGCCGCCGGCTTCGACGTCCGGGCCGGCGCCCGGAACCCCTCCGACCTCGCGGACCGACCGTGGTCGGACAGCATCGAGGCGGTGGAGCTCGACCTCACCGAGGCGGACCTCGTCGAAGCCGCCATGCAGGACGTGCACACCGTGCTCTACCTCGTGCACTCCATGGGCGGGGGCGGCGACTTCGTGGCCCAGGAGCAGCGGATCGCGGACATCGTGGGCACCGCCGCGGACACGGCCGGCGTGGCCCAGCTCGTCTATCTCTCCGGCCTGCACCCGGACACGGTCCCCGTCGCGGAGCTGTCCGACCACATGCGCTCCCGCGCCCTCGTGGCCGAGCGTCTCGAGCGGGCGGCGACCCCGGCGCTGACGTTCGAGGCCGGGGTGATCATCGGCTCGGGCTCCACCTCGTTCGAGATGATCCGCCATCTCGCCGAGCGGCTGCCCGTGATGCCCGGCCCGTCCTGGCTGAGGAACCGGGTGGAGCCGCTGGCCATCCGCGACGTCCTGTACTACCTCCTGCAGGCCTGCGCCCTCCCGGAGCCCGTGCAGCTGAGGGCCCAGATCGGCAACGGACACCCCCAGTCGTTCGCGAGCGTGCTGGTGGACTACGCCAAGGCCGCCGGCCTGTCCCGACGCATCGTGATCCCCACCCCGTTGCCCTTGAAGACCCTGGCGGGCTTCTGGATCGGCATGGTGACCCCCATCCCGGTCGCGGTGGCCCTGCCCCTGGCCGCATCCCTCGCCGAGGAGGCGGTCGTGGAGGACCGCTCGGTCCGCGACCTCATCCCGGACCCGCCGGGCGGGCTGACCTCCTACATGGACGCCGTGCGGCTGGCGCTGAAGCGGGAGAAGGAGGGTCCCCTGGACGTCACCTTCGACGCGGACCTCCAGAGCTCCGCGGACCCGGCCGCCTCCCTGCCCTCGGATCCCGAGTGGGCCGGCACCACGGTCTACACGGACGAGCGCGAGCGCGAGTCCGACCTGCCCGCGCAGGAGGTGTGGCCGGTGATCGAGTCGGTGGGCGGCGCCAACGGTTGGTATTCCACCCCGCTGCTGTGGAAGATCCGCGGGCTGATGGACAAGCTGGTCGGCGGGCCCGGCCTGACCCGCGGCCGGCGGGACCCGGACCACCTGCGACGCGGCGACGCCGTGGACTGGTGGCGGGTGGAGGACGTGGAGCCGGGGCGGCGGCTGACGCTGCGGGCGGAGATGAAGGCCGGCGGGCGGGCCTGGCTGCAGCTGAGCACCGAGCCGCGGGAGGGCGGCGGCTCCGTCTACCGCCAGCGGGCGGTCTTCATGCCGGACGGCCTGCTCGGACGCGCCTACTGGACCGCCATCCTGCCCTTCCACGCCGTGGTGTTCCCGGAGATGGCCGCGAACATCCTGGCCGAGGCCAGGCGCCGGCACGACGGCGGCGAGCGTCCCCGCACCCGCGGCCTGCTGCGGCCGCTGGTGGACCGGCTGCCCCTGCGTCGCAACCCGTTGGACAGGCGAGCCCGCGGCGCCGGCGGCGCTCAGTCGCGGGACTGACCGTCGGGGCCACGCCCCCAGTGGGGCCGGGGGCGTGACCGGGCCGCCCGGCGCAGCCACCGCCGCCCGGGGGACAGCCGGGCCCAGTTGACCTGCAGGGTGGTGACCGCCATCCGGCCCTGCCGCACCCGCTGGCGCAGGGAGTGGAAGATGCGCCCGGCGACCTCCACCCGCAGGTCCGGATCGAACCGGATCCGGCGGCCGGTCAAGGCCAGCTGGAAGGACAGGTCCAGGTCATCGTGCACGTCCCCGCGCTCGCGGTGGACGCGGGTCCGTACAGCCTGCCACGCCTCGGCGCGCAGGGCGCAGTTGGAGCCCCAGACGGGGGTGGCCGCCACCGCGGCGCCCGCCCCCCAGCGGTACGCGCCGGTGTAGAGCGCCGCCCGCACCCGCCCCCGGAGGCCGGGCTGGTCGTGGAAGGTCCCCGGCCCGGTGAGGGCGTCGAGCCCGGAGTCGGCGTCGAACCGGGCCACGATCCGTTCGAGCCAGTCCGCGGGCATCCGCGTGTCGGCGTCGCAGCGCACCAGCAGCTCCCCGACCGCGGCGTCCAGGCCGGCGGCCGCCGCGGCCGGGACCCCGCGGCGCGGCTCGTGCACCACCCGCGCGCCGGCGGCGCGGGCGAGCACCGCCGAGTCGTCCACGCAGCCGTTGTCCACCACCACCATCTCCAGCGCCGGCCGGCTCTGGGCGGCCAGCAGGGCGAGGCACACGCGCAGGTGCTCGGCGTCGTCGAGCACCGGGACGACCACGGAGACCGTGGGGCGGGCCGGGGTCACCGGGTGCGCTCCCGGCGCACGGCGAGGGCGGCGCCGATCCCGGCGCCGACGAGATCGGCGGCGAGGTCGCCGATGGTGTCCGTGTAGCCCACACCGATCTCGGGGGTCACCGCCGTGTACCCCCACCATTCGGCCAGCTCCCACACCAGGCCCAGGGCCACGGCGGCGGCCGCGATCCCCAGCCCGGCCAGGCCCGGGCCGAGCAGCGCCACGGCCTGCCCGGCCTCGGTCCCCCGACGCCGGAGCCATGCCCCCACCACCAGTGCCGTCAGACAGGCGACCACGGCGGAGGCGGCGGCGTGCACGAGCAGGTCCAGCCACGGCACCCGTGGGTAGAGGCCGATGACGCTCAGCCACCCGGCCAGCAGCAGGACCGCCTGCGCGGCCCAGTCCAGGGCGCCGCCCGGGGCGAGCCAGCGGGTGAGCCACTGGGAGCCGAACACGAGCAGCATCGCCGCCGCGGACGGCCATCCGGCGTGCACCGCCGCGACCGGGACGAGGATCAGGCCGAGCGCGCGCAACAGGTCTGCGGGGATCAGCGGCAGCATGTCAGCGATCGTCCGGGTGGGGGCGGCGTCCCGGCCGAGGGCCGCGCCGACCGGCACGACCACGGCTCGTCAGCAGCAGCCAGAGCGCCGGCAGCAGCAGGGCGGAGCCGAGCGGGTAGGCGAAGTCCTCCACGGGCGCCTGGCCCACGTAGGCACCCACCAGCAGCTCATGGCCGTAGTCGAAGAGCCCCGCGGCGATCATCACGTTGTCGAAGACCGCCGTGAGGGCCCACAGGGCCACCAGGGTGGCCGTCACGGCCCGCAGGTGCTCGCCCCGCACGCGGCCGACGAGGGCGGCGCCCACGAGCACGGCCAGGGCGAAGCCCACGAAGACGAGGACGAGGTCGAGGAAGGTCACCGGCTCCCCCCGTCGGTCGGATCGGCCGGCGTCGCGGCACGGGCGTCGCGTCCCCGGCCGCGCAGCAGGCGCAGCGCCCCGGTGAACAGCACCATCGTGATCTGGCTGAGGAAGAGCAGGAAGAACCCCTCCTCCAGGGGCAGCTGGGGGGCGAGCATCACCCCGGTCATGTAGGGCGACTGCCGGTGCAGGAACACGCCTTCGGCGATCCCCCACAGGTCCCAGGCGAAGAAGTAGGCCACCCCGGCGGCCAGCACCAGCAGCGCCGGGAGCGGGCGATGCCACAGGAACAGCTCGAAGCGCCGGTCCACCAGCAGCATGCAGCCGATGACACCCAGCAGGGCCAGCAGGTAGATCATGCCGCCGCCCCCCGGGTCAGCGCCCACCCGATCAGCAGCAGGGTCACGAGGAAGCCGGTCACGTAGTTCAGCGGAAGGAACAGCTGCCAGCCGCGGTGGGCCGCGCCCGAGGTGGCGTCCGTGATGCGGCGAAAGCGCAGGGTGTTCACCACGTAGGGCACGGCCAGCAGCGCCGCGAGCGGACCCGGCGGGTCGGTGGCCAGCAGCAGCAGGCCCGCCGCCGCGTACAGGCCGGCGGCGAGCAGGACGGTGCGCCGAGCGCCCAGCACGGTGGCCACCGAGGCCAGGCCCCCCTCCCGGTCCGGCACCACGTCCTGCACCGCCCCGAACATCTGCGAGGCCATGCCCCACAGGAAGAACGCCCCCAGCAGCGCCGCCAGGGCGGGCGTGGGGGTCGCCCCGGCCAGCGCGAGGCCGTAGACCGCGGGGGAGACGAAGTGGGTGGCGGAGGTCGCGGCGTCCAGGAAGGGCCGCTCCTTGAACCGCAGCCCCGCCCAGGAGTACGCCACCACCGCGAACAGGCTCACCGCGAGCACCAGCACGGCGGCCCACTCGCCCCGCACGGCGGACCAGCCCGCGAGCACGGCCACGAACGGCACGGGCAGCAGCACCGACCACGCCAGCACCCGGCGGCGCACCGCGGGGTCGCCCAGCACGGAGCCCTCCACGCCCCCCTTGCGGGGGTTGCGCAGGTCCGAGGCGAAGTCGAACACGTCATTGATGCCGTACATGGCCAGGTTGTAGGGCACGAGGAAGAACACGACGCCCAGGACCACCAGCCACGCGGGCAGCCCCCCGGTCAGGATCGCGGCGGCGGCGAACGGGTACGCCGTGTTCACCCAGCTGACCGGCCGGGACGCCCAGAAGAGGGTGCGGATCATGTGCCGCTCCTCCCGGGGCCCGCGGGCCGGGCCCTGCGCGCGTCGTGGCGCAGCTCGTCGCGGACCACTTCGGCGGAGATCAGGCACATGGGCACCCCGATGCCCGGACGCACCGAGGAGCCCGCGTACATCAGGCCGGCCACGTCCGCGTCCCGCACCGAGGGACGGAACATGGCCGACTGCGCCAGCGTGTGCCCGGGGCCCAGCAGCGAACCCCGCCAGGCGTGCACGTCCGCGGCGAAGTCACCGGGCCCGTAGGTGCGCCGCACCACGATGCGCTCGGCCAGGTCCGGGATCCCGGCCCAGCGGGCCAGCTGATCGAGGGCCCGGTCCGCCACGGCCTCCACCTGGGCGTCCCCGGCGCGATCCACCCGCCAGCTCTGGCCGTCGCGGACCCGGATGCCGCCACGCCCCCACCCCGGCTCGGCGGGGGCCGGGACGAGGATGAAGAGGTTCTCGTCGCCCTCCGGGGCCACGCCCGGGTCCGTGGCGGAGGTGCGCGAGACGTAGATCGACGTGTCCGCGGCGAGGTCCTCTCCCCGCTCGATGCGCCCGAAGTTGTCCTCCCAGTCCGCCGTGAACAGCAGGGTGTGGTGGGCCAGCTGGGGCAGGGATCCGCGCACCCCCACGCACACGAGCACGCCGGAGGGACCGGGGTCGCGCCGGTCCCACGTGGACTCCGCGACGCGCCGGCCGGGAGGCAGCAGACGGGTCTGCACGTGGTGCAGGTCCGCGGCGGCCACCACCACATCGGCGTCGAGGCGTCCCGCGGCGCCGTCGTCGGACCGCCAGGCGACGCCGGTCACCTGGCCCGGGCGGCGACGTCGGCCCTCGTCCCCGCGGGCTGCTCCCGGCCTGGGCAGGCGGGCGGCCAGGCGTCCGAGGCGGCCGGCGGGGGCGGGACGGTCCGCGACCTCCACGGCGGTCGCCTCGACCCCGGTGCGGATCTCCACGCCGGCCTCGCGCACGACCTCCGCCATGGCGTCCACGAGGGCCGCGAACCCGCCGAGGGGGTACTGCACGCCGTCGGCGAGGTCCAGATGGGACATCAGGTGGTACATGGCGGGGGCACGGTCGGGGGACGTGCCGAGGAAGACCGCCGGGTAGCCCAGGATCTGGCGCAGCCGGGGATCCTGGAAGCGGGCCGCCACGTGGGAGCGCAGGCCCCCCAGCAGCTGGGGCCCGAGGGCCGGCAGGGCGCGCAGGACGTCCGGGTGGGCCAGGGCGGCCGGCCGGCGGAAGTCCGTGTAGAGGAAGTGCTCCTTGGCGAGCCCGTAGATCCGGGACGCGGAGTCGAGGTAGGCCCGCAGCCGGCGCCCGGCGCCGGGCTCGAGGGACTCGAACAGCGTCTCCGCGTGGCCGGTGCGCACGTCCACGGGGGGCTCGTGGAGGTGCCCCTCGAAGTACACCCGGTAGCCGGGGTCCAGACGGCGCAGGTCCAGCCGTTCGGCGGCGGAGGTCCCCATGAGGCGGAACCAGCGGTCGATCACCTCGGGCATCAGGTACCAGGAGGGCCCGGTATCGAAGGTGAACCCCGCCTCAGACCAGCGTCCGGCACGGCCGCCCAGGACGGCGCCGCGCTCCAGCAGCGTCACCCGGTGCCCGTCGCGGGCCAACAGGCCCGCCGTGGCCAGTCCGGCGAAACCGCCGCCCACCACCACGGTGCGCGGGCCGAGAGCGGTGTCCCGGGCGCTCATCGGCGGCCTCCCCGGCGGCCCCGTGCCAGGACGCGGGCGGCGATCCGGGCCTTCTGATGGTCCGGCACCCGGACACGGCGGTGGGCCAGCTCGGCCGCCGGGGTCGCCTCGATCCGGTCCACCAGGGCCGCGAACAGTCCGTGCGCCAGGGCCACGGCGCGCCCGGCCCCGGGGTCCAGGACACGGATGCCGGGCAGGGCGGCGTCGAGGTCGGCGCGGACCTCGGCCACGAGCTCGGCCTTGCGGGCCTCGGTGAGCACGCCCGGTGCGGCACCGGGCAGGTAGGTGCGGCCCAGCTCGTGGTGGTCCGCGGCCAGGTCCCTGAGGAAGTTGACCTTCTGGAACGCCGCCCCCAGCCGGGAGGCCTGCGCGCGCAGCTCCTGCCGCTGGCCCGGGGTCCGGGCCCGCGTGCCGGGGAGGGAGAGGAAGACCTGCAGGCACATCAGCCCCACCACCTCGGCCGAGCCGTGGATGTAGGCGTCCAGGGACTCGGCGCCGTGCTCGCGGATCCCCAGGTCCGCGCGCATGGAGGCGAAGAAGGGACGGGTCAGCTCCGGGGTGATGCCGTGGCGACGGGCCACGTCGGCGAAGGCGTGCAGGACCGGGTCGGTGGCGAAGCCCGACGCCATCGCGGCCTCACACGCCCGCTCGTAGTCGTCCAGGGCGGCGCGGACCCCGGCCTCGTCGAGCCCGGCGGCCACCGCGACGCCGTCGACCACCTCGTCGGCGACGCGGACCATGGCGTAGATCGTGGCCACGTCCTGGCGTGCCTGCCGGGGCAGGGTGCGGCAGGCCCAGGAGAAGGACGTGGAGTAGCGGCGGATCACCTGGGCCGCTGCGGTGTGGGCCGTCCGCGTGTACAGCGCGGCAGGGCTCGGGGTGGGCGCGGCCATCTCAGGACCTCCGGGTCAGCACGGCGTGGCAGGCGTCGGCGAACTCCGCCCGGACCGTCTCGTCCAGGGGCAGGGCCGCGATGCGCTCGCGGGCGCGGACGGTGAGCTCGGCGGCGACGTCGAGGGCGTGCTCCCGGGCACCGGCCGCCTCGAGGGCGCGGCGGGCGGCCTCGATGTCCGCGGGGGTGGCCGGGCCCGCGTCGAGCAGGGCGCGGACGGCGGGGATGCGGCGGCCGTGGGCGGTGAGCACGGTGGCCTTGCCCTCGCGCAGGTCGCCGTCGGCGGACTTGCCGGTCTCCCCGGGATCGCCGAACACGCCGAGGACGTCGTCGATCACCTGGTAGGCGGCGCCGAGGTCGGCGCCGGCCTCGCCCATCGCCCGGGCGAGGTCGGGATCCGCCCCGGCCAGGAGGGCGCCGGCGCGCAGGGGCGCGCCGACCGTGTAGTGCGCCGTCTTGAGCCGTTGCATGGCGAGGATGCGGTCGGGATCGGGCTCCTCACCGGTGTGGCGGGACAGCCCCAGGAGCACGTCTTCGAGCTCGCCGGCCGCGGTCACGGCGGCGGCGTCGAAGACGACGGCGGCGGCCTCGGCGGCCCGGGCGGTGTCGGCGGCACAGGTGGCGGCGAGCCGGAACGCCTGGGTGAGCAGGACGTCCCCCGCGATGAGGGCGACGGCGACCCCGGCGTGGGCGGCGTCCGCGGCGGGCACCCCGCGGGCCTCGAGGCGGTGCCGGGCGGAGGCGTGCACGGCGGGCTGGCCGCGCCGCAGCACGTCCCGATCGATGACGTCGTCGTGGACGAGCAGCGCGGTGTGCAGCAGTTCGAAGGCGGCCCCGAGTCGGTCGACGGCAGCGCGGCCGGACGGAGGGACCGGGTCGGCGGTCGCCAGGCGCCAGCCGAGCTCGACGAGACGGGGGCGGATGAGCTTGCCGGCGCCCACATGGACGTGGAGCGAGTCGAGCAGCTCGGCGAAGGCGGCGGATCCGGGTGCCTGGGCCGCGGCATGTCGGAGCGCGGCGTCCAGCTCGGCGGTCACCCCGGAGAGCGCGGCCTCGCCGCCCGTCCTCGCTTCACCCATGGCGCCTCCTCGGTGGCGGACACGACGCGGCACCGACCGCCGCATCTGTTCGACCGTCTAACTTCTGGACGCAGAAGACACTACGGGCCTCGCCGGTCCCGCGTCCATGCGCGGCGGTCCCGGGCGGCGCGATCTCACGACGCACGGGGCCGCCGTCGGGATCAGGCGTCGGCGGACGCCGTCTCCAGGGTGATCTCCGGGTCCACGATCTGACCCTCCCACTCACCGGAGACCCCGTACACGACGCAGTGCTTCTCGTCGGTGCCGTAGTTGCCCAGCTCGGAGGAGGTCAGGACGGCCCCGTTCAGCTGGTCCTCCTTCTCCTCGCTCAGGCGCTGGGCCTGGGCGGTGCAGGTCTGGGCGGCGGCCGGGTCGGCCTCCTCGCCCTCGGCCACGGCCGGCACGGCCCACAGGTACTCCGCGGTGTGGGCGCCCTCGCAGTCGGTGGTCTCGAAGGAGGACAGGTCACGGGCGCCGAGCGGGGCGGTGAAGCACGTGCCGGCCTCGTAGTCGGCCGGGGCCGCGGACAGCGACGACGCCGAGGCGGACGACGACTCCGCACCCTGCGCGGACGCGGAGGCGGGCGCCGTCGTCGAGGCGGACGCGTCGGCGTCGGACGAGTCCTGACCGCCGCACGCGGTGAGGGCCAGCAGCGCGGCAGCGGACAGGCCGGCAAGACGGGCGGAACGGGACAGGGCGGCGAAGGCCATGGGGGTGCTCTCCTCGAGTGACGTGGGACGCGCCGGGGTGTGGCGCCGACCTCAGCACTCTAGCCACGCCCGGCCATCAGGATCGGGCCGGGGTGACATGGCCCACATCTGATGGGCGGCCCGGCTCGCCTGCCACACTGAGAGGCATGCAGACCCCGGCCA
>NZ_JASDCZ010000090.1:0-9258 GCF_030407635.1 Micrococcus sp. APC 4021 | reverse complement strand
GGGCGGCGTCGTGGACGAGGACGCGGCGGGGCGCCCCCGCCGGGGCGAGGTCGGCCAGAGCGCGGGAGGCCGCGGTGAGTCCGGCGCGGACCGAGTCCGCGCGCTCGGCGCCGCCCGGCACGCAGTGCACGGGCACGTCCAGGTGCGGGCCGGCGTCGACCTCGGCGGCCACGCGGCCGGCGTCGGCCCCCGCCGGCGGGGTGAGCACCACGACGGCGTCGAGGGCGAGCCCGGCGGCGCGCGCGGCGGCGACGGACTCCAGGCAGTGGTGCAGGAGGGTGCGGCCGTCCGCAAGGGGGGCGAGGGCCTTGGGCAGCCCGGCGCCGAGGCGGGTGCCGGCGCCGGCGGCGGCGATCACGAGGGCGGTGGGCATGGCCTCATCCTAGGGAGCGCGCCGGGGTCCGTGGCCCGGGACCCCCATGGCGGCGACGGCCGGGGACGAGACAGGGGAGGGGCCCGCGTCGTGGACGCGGGCCCCTCCCCTGCCGTGTGCTGCTCGTCAGCCCTCGAGCACCTTGTCCAGGCGGCCCTCGGCCTCCTCCTCGGTGACCTTCTTGGCCAGCGCCAGCTCGGACACGAGCACCTGGCGGGCCTTCGAGAGCATGCGCTTCTCGCCGGCGGACAGGCCGCGGTCCTGGTCGCGGCGCCACAGGTCGCGGACGACCTCGGCCACCTTGTTGACGTCGCCGCTGGCGAGCTTCTCCAGGTTGGCCTTGTAGCGGCGGGACCAGTTGGTCGGCTCCTCCACGTGCTCGGCGCGCAGGACCTCCATGACGTGCTCGAGCCCCTCCGCATCCACGACGTCACGCACGCCGACGAGGTCGACGTTCTCCGCAGGGACCTCGATGGTCAGGTCTCCCTGGGCCACCTTGAGCTTGAGGTACATCTTCTCCTCCCCCTTGATGGTGCGCATCTTGATCTCCTCGATCCGCGCAGCACCGTGGTGGGGGTAGACGACGGTCTCTCCGACCTCAAAAACCATGTTGTTGTGCCCCTTTCAGTCGTCTCATTCTATCATGCGGCCTCGTCGTGCCGCGCGTGCCGTCACATCTTCGGCCTCCGGATGTGATAGTGGACGACCCCGCACCACAGGCCTGCCGGCGTCCCGGGATGCGGTAGCCTGACCTGGCAGGGCCCCTGCCTCGGGGCTCCTGAGCACGTCATCGCACCTGAGGAGACCTCTGTGAAGAACGCATCCCGGCCCGCCCGGCGCCACCTCGCCGCAGGTGCGCTGGCCGCGGTCGCCCTGCTGGGCGCCACCGGCTGCTCCGCCGTGAGCCCGATCGCCACCGCCATCCAGTACTCCCCCTCGGACGGCATCAACGGCCAGGAGCAGGACTTCCTGAGCTACCGCAACCTCGCCCTCGTCGGCGACGGCGAGTCGGGCCCCGCCCGCCTGATCGGCACCGTGGAGAACACCTCCGGCCAGGATCAGACCTACACCTTCCAGGCCGAGGGCGGCGGCTCCGCGACCCTGAAGGTCCCCGCCGGCGAGAGCCGCAAGCTCGAGGACGAGGCGAACACAACCGTCCTGGAGCGCGAGGGCGTGTGGGTCGGCGAGAACCTGCCCGTGACCGTCTCCGGCAACGGCGGCACCGCCGACCTGGCCGTCCCGCTGCTGAGCGCCACCCAGGAGCAGTACCGTGACCTGCTCCCCGAGGGAGTCGAGCCCTCGGAGGAGGATCTCGTCGGGCACCTCCACGAGGAGACCCACCACTACGGCGAGGAGCACTGACCTCCGCCGGGCCTGCGCCCGGCACGCCACGGCCCCGGCCCCACCGCGAGGTGGAGCCGGGGCCGTCGTCGTCCCGGGTGCAGCGCGCCGGTCAGGCCTCGAACTTGTAGCCCAGGCCGCGCACCGTGACGAGGTAGCGGGGGCTCGAGGGATCGGGCTCGATCTTGGAGCGCAGGCGCTTCACGTGCACGTCGAGGGTCTTGGTGTCCCCCACGTAGTCGGAGCCCCACACGCGGTCGATCAGCTGGCCGCGGGTGAGCACGCGCCCGGCGTTGCGCAACAGCATCTCCAGCAGCTCGAACTCCTTGAGCGGCAGGGACACCTGCTCGCCGTCCACGGAGACGACGTGCCGCTCGACGTCCATGCGCACGGGGCCGGCGCTGATGGTCGCCGACATCGGCTCCTCCTGGTCCCCCTGACGGCGCAGCACGGCGCGGACGCGGGCCACCAGCTCACGCGAGGAGTACGGCTTGGTCACGTAGTCGTCCGCCCCGAGCTCGAGGCCGACGACCTTGTCGATCTCCGAGTCCTTCGCGGTCAGCATGATCACGGGGACGTTGGAGCGCTGGCGCACCTGACGACACACCTCGGTGCCGGACATCCCCGGGAGCATCAGGTCCAGGAGGATCAGGTCCGCGCTGTCGCGCTCGAAGACGCTCAGCGCCTCGTTGCCGTCGGCGGCGACGGTGACCTCGAACCCCTCCTTCTCCAGGAGGTAGGACAGGGGGTCGCTGAACGACTCCTCGTCCTCCACGATCAGAATGCGGCTCATGCGCTCGTCTCCTTCCGGGTCGGGGGTGCGGCCGAGGCGGTCACCCGGTGACCGCGCCGCTCGGTGACGTGGGCGGCACCCGGCGCGCCGTCGACGGCGACACCGTCCCCCCACTCGGGCAGGCGGATGGTGAAGGTCGACCCGCGGCCCGGCTGGGACCAGAGGGTGACCTCCCCTCCGTGGTTGATGACGACGTGCTTGACGATGCTCAGCCCCAGGCCCGTGCCGCCCGTCTGACGCGACCGCGCCGCGTCCACGCGGTAGAAGCGTTCGAAGACCCGCTCCTGCTCCTCCGGGCTGATGCCGATGCCCTGGTCCGTGACGGTGACCTGCGCGAGCCCGTCCACGGAGCTCAGGCCGATGCCCACCGTGGTGCCCTCCGGGGAGTAGCGCACCGCGTTGTCCACCAGGTTGCGCACCGCGGTCATCAGCTGGTCCTGGTCCCCGTGCACCACCGCGTCCACGCGGCCGCCCACGCGCAGCGCGATGCCGCGGTCCTCGGCGGTCAGGCGCAGGCGGTCCACGGCGTCCGCGACGACGGCGTTGAGGTCCACGGGCCCTCCGTCCTGGACCACGTCCTTGGCCTGCAGCCGGGAGAACTCGATGATGTCCTGCACGAGGGCCGTGAGCCGGCGGGACTCGACGCCCAGCCGTGCGGCGAAGCGACGCACCGCCTCCTCGTCCTCCGCGGCGTCGCCGATGGCCTCGGAGAGCAGGGAGATGGCGCCCACCGGCGTCTTGAGCTCGTGCGAGACGTTGACGACGAAGTCGTGGCGCATGGCCTCGGTGCGGGTCACGTCCGTGCGGTCGTCGGCGAGGATCAGGATGTACTCCTCGTCCAGCGGGGCCACGCGCAGCTCGACGACGAGGCTCGACTGCCCGAGGGGTCCTCGGGGCAGCTCCATGCGGCGCTCGACGATGACGCCGTCGGCCCGCACGGTCCGCGTGAGCTCCCGCAGCTGGTCCTGGACGAGCGAGTGCCCCCGCACCAGGCCCAGGGCGTAGGCCGCGGGGTTCGCGCGCACCACGCCGTCGACGTCGTCCACCACCGCGTACGCGCGGCCGACCACGGAGAGGACCTCGGCGGCGCCCGGCGCCAGGGTGGGTTCGCCGACCGTCAGGTCCACCGTCCGCGAGCGCTCGGACGCCCGGAAGGCCAGCATGGAGGCCACTCCGGTGAACAGTCCGACCGCTCCGCACAGCAGGCCGATGATGACGGGATCCACGGCACCAGACTAGCCTCTGGCGGCCCGGAGACGGGCTGCCCCGGCCCCGCCAGACGCCGGACGATCGGCGTTCATGGGCCGTTCATCTTGCCCTGCCAGGGTGGACCGTTGCCCCGGGGAGTCGGGGTCGGCGGCGCACGGGCGTCGCCGGGGAGAGGAGACCATGCGCGAGCTCTACCGAGCCGACCTCGAACGGCTGGGCCGCGACCTGACCGAGATCGCCCGCCTCGTGCACCGCGCCATGATGGACGCGCAGGCCGCCCTCGAGGCGGCCGACGTGCACGGCGCCGAACGGGTCATCTCGGAGGACGCGCGGATCGACCAGCTGCAGGAGTCCCTCGACGAGCAGGCCGTGCGCATCCTGGCGCTGCAGGCGCCCGTGGCCACGGACCTGCGCACCGTCGTCGCCACGCTGCGGATGAGCTCCTCGCTCGAGCGCATGGGCGACCTCGCCCGCCACGTGGCCCAGCTGACCCGGCTGCGCTACCCCGAGCACGTCATCCCGGAACAGGTCCGGACCGTGATCACCGCGATGTGCGACGCCGCCGTGGAGGTGGCCGAGGAGGTCGTCCTGCTGCTCGAGACCCAGGACCTGGCGCACGGGGACCGGATCGACGCCCTCAACGAGGACGTCAACGCGCTGCACCTGTCCGTCTTCCGCGCGATCGCCGCCCCGGACTGGAGCGCGACGCCGGCCACCACCACGGACGTCACGCTGGCCTCGCGCTACCTCGAGCGGTTCACGGACCACGGCCTGTCCGTGGCCGCCAAGGTGCGCTACCTCGTCACGGGCGAGTGGGCGACCCACCGCCCGGACGCCACCGGCTCCTGACCGTCCCCGACGCCACGGGCCGGGCCCCCGGCGGGGTCCCGGCCCGTCGTCGTCGGACGCGTCAGTGCGCGGAGCCCTGGGCGGCCACGGCGGCGGCGCCGGCGGCGGCGGCCTCCGGGTCGAGGTAGCGGCCGTTCGCGGTGATCGGCTTGAAGTTCTGGTCCAGCTCGTAGACCAGCGGGATGCCCGTCGGGATGTTCAGGCCCGCGATGTCCTCGTCCGAGATGCCGTCCAGGTGCTTGACCAGGGCGCGCAGCGAGTTGCCGTGCGCGGCGATCAGCACGGTCTTGCCGGCCTTGAGGTCGGGCAGGATCTGCTCCTCCCAGTAGGGCAGCAGGCGGTCGATGACCTGCTTGAGGGCCTCGGTGCGGGGGGCGTCCTTGCCCAGGTCCGCGTAGCGCTCGTCGCCGATCTGGGAGAACTCGGAGTCGTCGTCCAGGGCGGGCGGCGGGGTGTCGAAGGACCGGCGCCAGACCATGAACTGCTCCTCGCCGAACTCCTCCTTCACCTGGGCCTTGTCCTTGCCCTGCAGGGCGCCGTAGTGGCGCTCGTTCAGGCGCCAGCTGCGCTTGACCGGGATCCACTGGCGGTCCGCGGCCTCGAGGGCCAGGTTGGCCGTGGTGATGGCGCGCTTGAGCAGGGACGTGTGGACCACGTCCGGGCGGATGCCCTCCGCCTCCAGCAGCTCACCGCCGCGGGCGGCCTCGGCGCGCCCCTTCTCGGTCAGCGGGACGTCCACCCAGCCGGTGAACAGGTTCTTCTCGTTCCATTCGCTCTGACCGTGCCGCAGCAGGACCAGCGTGTACGTGGTGTTCGCCATGTCACCATCCTAGGCGGACCCGTCCCGCCGCTCCCCTACGCTGGAGCCCATGGTGGAGAAGGCCCGGCGGCTGCGCGCGCGCACGACGCCCAGCCCAGTCCCGGCACGGGGCCCGCAGGGCCACATCACCCGCGGCACGACGGCGGCGCAGCGGATGCGCCGGGTGGACCGCTGGCTCACGGACGTGCACGGCCCCCTGCTGCGGCGCACTCCCCGCCCGCTGGCCGTGGACCTGGGCTTCGGCGCGGAGCCGGTGACCGCCGTCGAGATGGCCCAGCGGCTGCGCGTGCAGAACCCGGCCCTCGAGCTGGTGGGCCTCGAGATCGACCCCGCTCGGGTGGCCCGGGCGCGGGAGCGGGCCGGCGGCCTGCCGGGGGTCACCTGGGCGGTCGGCGGCTTCGAGCTGCCCGTGCCGCGGCCGCCCACCGTGGTGCGCGCGTTCAACGTGCTGCGCCAGTACCGGGAGGAGGACGTGCCCGCGATCTGGTCCCTGCTGTGCGCGGGGCTCGCCGACGACGGCGTCCTCGTGGAGGGCACCTGCTCCGAGGACGGCCGGCGGGCGGCCTGGGTGGACCTGCGTCGGGACGGGCCCGCGAGCCTGACCGTGGCCCTCAGGCTGGGGTCCTTCGCCCGCCCCTCGGACGTGGCGGCGCGCCTGCCGAAGGTCCTCATCCACCGGCACGTGCCCGGCGAGCCCGTCCATCGGCTCCTGGCGGAGGCCGACGCCGCGTGGGCCGCGCACGCCCCGCTCGCGGCCTACGGGACGCGGCAGCGGTGGCTGGCGACGGTCGGCACGCTCCGCGCGGCGGGCTGGCCCGTGCTGGGCGGCCCGCACCAGTGGCGGCGCGGGGAGCTGAGCGTGCGCTGGGCGGCGGTGGCGCCGACGTCATGAGGGCGGCGCCGACGGCGCGGGACCCTCAGCGGCGCAGGGCCGGGCCCATGTCCTGGCGGGGGCCGGCGAGGTAGACGCACGCCACGCACGCGGCCACGAGGCCGAACATGCCCATCCCGCCGCCGGCGAGCACGCCGAGGAGCCCGACGACGGCGGCGACGCCGGTGAGGATCAGCCAGAAGCTCCTGTCCCGGCCCCCGATGCGGGCGAAGTCGTCGGGGCGGCGCCGGACGACGTCCACCAGCGCCCAGACCTCGAGCCCGAGCGCGGCGATCGCCAGGACGCGGAACAGCCAGTGGTCGACGAGCAGGGCGAAGTGCATGGGGGCGCTCATGCCGGTCAGTCTAGGCGGTCGGCCCGGCCGGGTTCCCTCCCCGTCCGGGGCGGCGTCTAGGCTCGAGGCGTGAGCACCCAGACCGAGCATCGCGGCCTGTTCGTCGCCGTCGAGGGACCGGACGGATCCGGCAAGTCCACCCAGGCCCGCGCCCTGACCGAGGCCCTGCGCGCCGCGGGCCACGAGGTGGTGCTCACGCGCGAGCCCGGCGGCTCGGACCTGGGCGAGACGCTGCGAGAGCTGCTGCTGGACCCCGGGCACGCCCCCGTGGACCCCCGCACCGAGGCGCTGCTGTTCGCCGCGGCCCGGTCCGCCCACGCCGTCCGCACGCTGCGCCCCGCGCTGGCCCGGGGCGCCGTCGTCGTCACGGACCGGTATGTGGACTCGTCCGTGGCCTACCAGGGCGCGGCGCGCGGGCTGGGCGAGGCGCGGATCGCCGCCCTGAACGAGTGGGCCACGGACGGCCTCGTCCCCGATCTGACGGTGCTGATCGACGTGGACGCGGCCACCGCCGCGGACCGGCGTGACCGGCGCGCGGCGGAGGGCGAGGGCACCCCCGACCGCATGGAGCGGGAGACGGCGGACCGGCACGAGGCCCTGCGCGCCGCCTTCCTCGCGCGCGCGGCGGCCGCGCCCGAGCGGTACCTCGTGCTCGACGGCGCGCTGCCGCCGCAGGAGCTCACCGCCCGCGCGCTGGCCCGCGTCACCGCCCAGGCGGCCGACCGATGACGGCCCCCGCCCCCGCCGTGTTCGCGGACCTCGCGGGCCAGGAGGCCGCGGTGGCCCAGCTGCGCCGCGCCGCGGCCGAGGACCGTCCCACCCACGCCTGGATGTTCACGGGCCCGCCCGGCTCCGGCCGGTCGACGGCGGCGCGTGCGTTCGCCGCGGCCCTGCAGTGCGAGGTCGCAGACCCGGCGGCGCGCGGCTGCGGCGAGTGCCACGCGTGCCGCACCGTCCTCGGCGGCACCCACCCGGACGTGACCGTGCTGGCCACCGAGGCGGTGAGCTATCGGATCGAGGACGTCCGCGCCCTCGTGGAGGCCGGCCAGTCCACCCCCGCCACCGGGCGCTGGCGGATCTTCCTCATGGAGGACGCGGACCGCATGACGGAGCGCGCCACGAACGTGCTCCTCAAGGCCATCGAGGAGCCGCCGGCCCGCACGATCTGGATGCTGTGCACCCCGTCCCCCGCGGACGTGCTCCCCACCGTCCGCTCCCGCTGCCGGCTGATCACGCTGAGCATCCCCGCCGTGGAGCAGGTGGCGGAGCTGCTGCACCGCCGCGACGGGCTGGACCGCGAGACGGCGCTCACCACCGCCCGGATCTCCCAGTCGCACGTGGGCATGGCCCGCCGCCTCGCGCGGGACCCGGAGGCCCTCGAACGCCGCGAGCGCATCCTCTCCCTGCCGCTCCAGGCCACCGCCGTCTCCGACGCGATGGCCCTGGCCGCCACGTTGGCCGAGGTGTCCAAGGCCGAGGCCGAGTCCGCCGCCGAAGCCCGGGACGCCGAGGAGCTCGAGGCACTGCGCCGCTCCCTGGGCCTCGAGCCCGGCGAGCCCGTCCCGCCCAAGCTCCGCCACCACGTCAAACGGCTCGAGGAGGACCAGACCCGCCGGCGGCGCCGCGCCGTCCGAGACTCGCTGGACCGGGCCATGATCGACGTCATGGGCCTGTTCCGGGACGTGCTGCGCGTGCAGCTGGGGGCCGACGGCGAGCTCATCAACGAGCACCGTCGGGACGAGATCGAGGCGTACGCCCGCGGCACCGCCGGCGACTCGGCCGAGGTGCTCGCCCGGATCGACGCCGTCACCACGGCCCGGGAGCGCATCGCCGCCAACGTGCCGGAGCAGCTGGCCCTCGAAGCCATGATGCTGGCGCTGCTGCCCCGCCGGGTGCGCACCCCGCGACGTCGCTGAGCGGCCGCGCGGGGCGGGCCGGCGCCGGCTCAGCGGGTGCGGACCACCAGGTCCGGCACGTCGGCCAGGCCCGGCACCACCCGGTCCGCGCCCGCCGCCAGCAGGACGTCGTCCGCGTCGCGACCCGTGCGCACGCCGACCACGAGTCCGGCCCCCGCGCGGCGCCCGGCCGTCATGTCCTCCGCGGTGTCCCCGACCACCAGGACGCTGCGGACGTCGTCGAGGTCGAGACCGAGCAGGGCGGTGAGGATCATGTCCGGGTAGGGGACGCCGCGGCCGGCGTCGTCCGGGGAGAGGCTCAGATCCGCCAGGCCCATCCACCCCAGCGACTCGAGGATCATGTTCTGGGTGTGGCGGGCGTAGCCGGTGCAGAGGCACACGTGGAGGCCGAGGGCGCGCAGGCGGACGAGCGCCTCCTCCGCGCCCGGGACGGCCTGGACGCCGTGCTCGGCCAGCAGCGCGTCGAAGGCCGCCTCGAACGTGCGGGTCGCCGCCGCGGCCACCGCCCGGTCGGCGAACACGCGGGGGAACACGGCCGTGCGCGAGGTGGGCCGGAGCGCGCGGAACCGCCGAGCGGCGTCGTCGTGCTCCGGCGTGCCCGCCGGGACGCCGTGCTGGTCCAACGTGCGGGCGAACGCCGTGTCCTGGAGCCCGTGCTCCACGATGGACGTGCCGGACATGTCCACCACGGCCAGGCGGAGGGGCGCGGCTGACGAGGCCGCGGCGGGGGG
>NZ_JASDCZ010000009.1:0-31820 GCF_030407635.1 Micrococcus sp. APC 4021 | reverse complement strand
ATCACACGGTGGCCGCGTCCACGTCTGAGACGACACGCCCGACCACCGGGCGCTACACCACTATGCGGGACTCAACTGTGCAGCTACGGATCACCGATCACAAAGGGATGCGGATCACTGCGTTCGCGACCAACGCCCCACGCGGCCAGCTTCCAGTGCTGGAGCTGCGTCACCGCCGCCGCGCGCGCTGCGAGGACCGGATCCGCAACGCCAAGGACATGGGCCTGATGAAGTTCCCGCTGCAGGGATTCGCGCAGAACCAGGTCTGGTGCCAGATCGTCCAGCTCGCCGGCGTCATCGTCGCCTGGATGCAGGCCATCGCGCTGGCCGGCCATGATGCACGTCGCTGGGAGCCCAAACGGTTTCGCGCACGGTTGTTCGAGATCCCCGCGACCATCGTGCGCCGCTGTCGGCACAAGATCCTGCATTCGAGGCTCATCGCATTTGAGGGTGTAGCAAGGGTCTGAAGCCGCCTGATTCGAGGAGGCTGCGGGCGATGTAGTTGGTGAGGTTGCGGAAGCCGAGGGCGGAGCCGCGCAGGTGTTCGAGCCGGCCGTTGATCGCCTCCGTCGGACCGTTGCTGGTGCCCAGTCGCTCGAAGAACGCCAGCACGTCGGCGGCGCGTTTGGTCAGTGTCCGGCCGAGCTTGCCCAGTTCCTCGAGGGTGTCGGGGACCTTCTTGCTCAGCGCCGCGATCACCTTCTCCATCTTGGCCTTAGCCTTTGCGCGGTCGAATTCTCGATACGCGGCGACCATGGCCTGGTAGATCTCCCAGGCCGCTTCGACCGCGGCGTGCTTCTCGTGGGCGAAGAGGACGCTGAGGTGTTCTTTTTGGCGGTCGGTCAGCAGGCTCATCCCGGTGTGGAGGGTGCGGCGCAGTTGCGTCCGGCAGAGTGGTGTACGAATCCCGCAGCACGTTGACTCCGGTTGGCGTGTCGACCGCGAAGTAGAAGCGGTCACCGCGGGAGGCTTTCGAGGAAACTCTCACATCCCACTCGAAAGGGACACCCGCGATGACCGCTCCCCACGATATCGACCCCCAGGCGTTTCTGTCCGATCTGCTCACCCAGGCCTCGCCGGACTTGATGCGTCAGATGCTCACCACCTTCATCAATGCCCTGCTGTCGGCCGAGGCTGACAGCGTGTGCGGCGCCGCCTACGGCGCCCGCTCGGATGAGCGCACCAACCGGCGTAACGGCTACCGGCACCGGGACCTGGACACCCGCGCCGGCACCATCGACGTCGCGATCCCGAAACTGCGCGAAGGCACCTACTTTCCCGACTGGCTCCTGGAGCGGCGCCGCCGAGCCGAGGCAGCGCTGACCACGGTGGTCGCCACCTGCTACCTGCTCGGCGTCTCCACCCGCCGGATGGACAAACTGGTGCAGACTCTCGGCATCACGGGCCTGTCGAAATCGCAGGTCTCAGAGATGAGTAAAGACCTGGATGCGCAGGTCGAAGCGTTCCGCACCCGGCCGCTCGATGCTGGGCCGTATCGGTTTGTCGCCGCCGACGCGCTCGTGCTCAAAGTGCGTGAACACGGCCGGGTCGTCAAGGTCGCCGCCATGGTCGCCACCGGCATCAACAACGACGGCTACCGCGAGATCCTCGGCCTGCAACTGGGCACCGCGGAGACCAGGGAGGGGTGGCTCGGGTTCTTCCGTGATCTGGCTGCCCGCGGCCTGTCGGGGGTGGAGCTGATCACCTCCGATGCCCATGCCGGGCTGGTCGAAGCGGCCGGGGCGGTGTTCGGGACGGCGCAGTGGCAGCGCTGCCGCACCCACTACGCGGCCAACCTGATGGCGGTGTGCCCGAAGTCGCAGTGGCCCGCGGTGAAAGCGCTGCTGCACAGCGTCTACACCCAGCCCGACGTCGAGGCGGTGATCGCCCAGTACGAGCACATGATCGACAGCCTGGCCACCCATCTGCCGGCCGCTGCCGAGCACCTCGAGGGCGCCCGCGATGAGGTGCTCACGTTCACGAAGTTCCCGAAGGAGGTGTGGAAGAAGATCTGGTCGAACAACCCGAACGAACGGCTCAACAAGGAGATCCGGAGACGCACCGACGTCGTCGGCATCTTCCCCAGCCGAGTCGCGGTGATTAGACTCCTCGGCGCGGTGCTGGCCGAGCAGCACGACGAATGGACCGAATCACGGCGCTACATGAGCCTGGAATTGCTGACCGCGACCGACACGATGCTCGCCGAAGCAGCCGCGAAAGCCGCGGCTGAACAAGCCGCCCTACAGGTCAGCGACACCATGACCGACGACCCCGGCCACGCGGCACTCGCCGCCTGACAACCCACCCGACCACGAGGAACCCGACAAAGCCTCGATACACCACTCAAAAGGACTTGACCATGGCTATGCCCGAGACCGACCTGCTGCGCATCGGCCGCTGGTGCCGTGAACGCGTGCCCGAGCACCTGTGGGATCAGGTGAGAGTAGAAGCCGAGATCGCCGACCGGCACGTCACGATCATCGAGACGCGGCCGCCGTGGGACGGGCAGGGCGACTGGACGCGGTTCCCGGTCGCGCGCCTGCGATACACCGTCAAGACCGGCCAGTGGAGCATCTACTGGCGTGACCGGCACATGAAGTTCCACGAGTACACGAAGAGGCGCCCGACGAAGAACGTCCAGAGTCTGCTCGACTACATCGGCAGCCACCAGGATCCGATCTTCTGGGGCTGAGAGCTCCCATGGCCGTGTCGGTACTCACCGCTACGGTCGGGAGTATGAGCGAAGAGCAATGGGATGAAGCGGCCTTCCGCGCATCGATCCCGGCCGCGCGCGAGAAGGTTGAGTTTGCCGCAAGGTTCTGCGAGATCGGCCCCTCACAGCCCCGCTGGGATAGTCACCGTCCCGTCGTCGAGTTGATCTTCTATCTCTGCAAGCTCGACTACGACATCAAGGTGCTCCTGCTGCCTTCCTGACCGATTGAAGCGCCCTGGGTTTGTTGGAGACTCCTGACCTTGGAAACGAGGATGGAGTTATGCCGAAAGAGCAGACAGCGGGGAAGCCGACGACGCGTCGGTATTCGCCGGAGGAGAAGGCCGCGGCGGTCCGGATGGTGAGGACGCTGCGTGCCGAGCTGGGGACCGAGCATGGGACCGTCAATCGGGTCGCGACGCAGCTCGGGTACGGGGTCGAGTCCGTGCGGATGTGGGTCAAGCAAGCCGACATTGACGACGGCGTCACCTCTGACGTGAGCAGCGCTGAGGCGCAGCGGGTGCGTGAGCTGGAGCAGGAGGTCCGGGAGTTGCGGCGGGCCAACGAGGTCCTCAAGCGTGCTGCGTCTTTCTTCGGGGCGGAGCTCGACCGCCACTACCGGAAGTAGTCGCGTTCATCGACGCGAACAAGGATGACCTGGTCGACGGTCGCCGGCTCGGAGTCGAGCTCATCTGCAGGCTGCTGCAGGTGGCTCCGAGCAGCTACTACGCCGCCAAGACCCGCGCCCCCTCGGCTCGCGCGGTGCGGGACGAGGAGCTGATCCCGCAGCTGGTCGAGCTCTGGGAGACGAACTACCGCGTCTATGGAATCCGCAAGCTCTGGAAAGCCGCCGGCCGGGCGGGGATCATGATCGGCCGAGACCAGGCCGCCCGGCTGATGCGCGCTGCAGGCATCGAGGGTGCGCGGCGGTCGAAGCGGGTGAAGACGACCCGGCCAGATCCGACCGCGGCGCGGCACCCGGACCTCGTGAAGCGGGAGTTCACCGCGCCTGCCCCGAACCGGCTCTGGGTCACCGACCTGGCGTTCGTGCCGACGTGGGCCGGCGTCGCGTACGTCTGCTTCATCGTCGACGCGTTCTCCCGGATGATCGTCGGGTGGCGGTGCGCGTCACACATGCGCACCGAGATGGTCCTCGACGCGATCGAGATGGCCCGCTGGTCCCGCGGCGCTCGCCACGAGGACCTGCGCTGCCACAGCGACGCGGGGTCTCAATTCACCTCCATTCGCTACGGCGAACGCCTCGCCGAGATCGGAGCGACACCGTCGATCGGGACCGTCGGGGACAGCTATGACAACGCCCTGGCCGAGACCGTGAACGGCTATTACAAGGCCGAGCACGTCCGCGGACCCGCACGGCCAGGTCCCTGGCGGACGGTCGAGGACCTCGAGCTCGCGACCCTCGGGTGGGTGTCCTGGCACAACACGCAACGCCTCCACGGCTACCTCGGCGACGTCCCACCCGCCGAGTTCGAGGACACGTTCTATGCTGTCGAAGCCGGCCGCGAACAGCTGGTCGGAATCAAATAGCGCGAGTCTCCATCAGACCCAGGGGGCTTCAGGGCCAACGCTCTGGTCACCGACGAGATCGATTTTGGATCGAGCCGCTCGGCCACTGAGGAAGTTCTGAATTCCCGGGGATATAAGTCGAGCCGAACGCCGAACCGTAGGGTCTGTCTCGATCAGTTTGTGCTAAGGAATATGTCAGGCACGGAAAGAGGCCCAGGCGCTCCCCTCGAGGGAGTACCTGGGCCTCATTCCATTTTCCCTCGTCAGATGCGGACTCTGACCCGTGGGAACGTGGTCGGGCTAGCGGGATTTGAACCCACGACCTCTTGACCCCCAGTCAAGCGCGCTACCAAGCTGCGCCATAGCCCGTGGCGAATCGCGGTCATCCGCGCTTCGGCACCCGATGAGCATACCCCACCGGCACCGCCGGGCGCGAATCGGAAGCGGGCCTGCCAGGTCGTCGTTGTCAGGGGCAAACCGCGCGACACCCCCGAAACGTGAACAAGGGGCCCACGTCCTCTTCACAGACGTGAACCCCTCATCCCTTGACCGAGGGCCACCCGACCGAGAGTCCCCCAGCGACCGCGGCCCCGGCGTACCGGTGGGCCTGGCGGTCTGCACGAACCCTCTCATGACTGAGGGTGCAGTCGTGCACGGGTGAAGCGTAACACGTCGAGCCGCTCCGATCCGCCGTTCCGGGCGGGTCGAAGAGGCGTGTCGGGGGGGCTCACGGATCCCCGTCGCAGGATCAGTACGTGAAGGTCCGGTCCCCCACGCGGAATTCGACATCCTTCAGGTCCGGGATGGCGTTGCGCGCCCGCTCCGCCGCCTCCCGCATCGTGTCCTCGAGGACCTGGGGATCGGCATCGAGCAAAGACTGGCCGTACTCGATGACCACCTTTCCGTCCTCCCGGAGCGCCTCGACGTCGACGATGTCCGAACCGGAGGGCAGGGATCGCGTCAGGTCCTCGACGACCTCGGCGGCGCGCTGGTCCGCCTCTGCGAGGGCGCCCTCGGCCTCCTGGCGCAGCTGCCCCAGGTCCACGCGGTCCGAGGCGTCCGCCTCCAGCTCGCTGATCCGGTCCTCGGCCTGGGCGAGCCGGTCCTCCGCGCTCTGCAGCGCGGCCCGGGTCTCGCCGTCGTCGACCGCACAGCCGGATGCGGCCAGCGCGAGCGCGGCCAGGGTGGCCAGGGACAGGGCGGCGGGGCGACGTCGGATGAGGCTCATGCCCTCAGGCTACGAGGCGAAGGTGGACGAACGGTGGGAGCTTGCCGGGACGACGACGTCCCCCGGCGCGGGTGGCCGAGGGACGTCGTCGCGGGCGGTGCCGGATCAGCGGCGGCGGCCGCGCTTCTCGCGCACGCGCATGCCGATCTCGAGGGGCGTGCCCTCGAACCCGAACGTCTCGCGCAGGCGGCGCACGATGAACCGGCGGTAGCCGGGGTCCAGGAACCCGGTGGTGAACAGCACGAACTTGGGCGGCCGGCTCGAGACCTGGGTCGCGAACAGGATGCGGGGCTGCTTGCCGCCGCGCAGCGGGTGCGGGTGGGCCGCCACGAGCTCGCCGAGGAACGCGTTGAGCTTGCCCGTGGGGATGCGGGTGTCCCATGAGTCCAGGGCGAGGTCCAGCGCGGGGACGAGACGGTCCTTGTGCCAGCCGGTCTTCGCGGAGATGTTCACGCGCGGCGCCCACGCGACGTGCGCCAGGTCCCGCTCGATCTCCTTGGCCAGCTGGAGCCGCCGATCCTCATCCACCTGGTCCCACTTGTTGAACGCGATCACGAGGGCGCGACCGGAGTCCAGCACCATCTGGAGGATGCGCACGTCCTGCTCCGAGATCACCTGCGGCGCCTCGAGCAGCACCACGGCCACCTCGGCGCGGTCCAGGGCGGAGGCCGTGCGCAGCGAGGCGTAGTAGTCGGCGCCGTGGGCCATGTGCTGCCGTCGACGGATGCCGGCGGTGTCCACGAAGCGCCACAGCCGTCCGCCGAGCTCCACGAGCTCGTCCACGGGGTCGCGCGTGGTGCCGGCCAGGTCGTCCACCACCACGCGGTCCGAGCCGGCCAGCTTGTTCAGCAGCGAGGACTTGCCCACGTTCGGCCGGCCCACGAGGGCGATCCGGCGCGGGCCGCCGCGCGGCACGAGACCGCCGTGGGCGGACTCCTCCGGCAGTGCCTCGAGCGCGGCGTCCAACAGGTCCGCGACGCCGCGGCCGTGCACCGCGGACACCGGGTACGGGTAGCCGAAGCCGAGCGACCACAGGGTGGCGGCGTCGGCCTCCTGGACCATGTCGTCCACCTTGTTGGCGGCCACGATCACGGGGCGGTCCTTGCGGCGCAGCATCGAGACCACGGCCTCGTCCGTGGCCGTCATGCCGACGGTGGCGTCCACCACGAACACGACGGCGTCCGCCACGTCCACGGCCAGCTCGGCCTGCTCGGCCACGCGACGGTGGATGCCCTTGGCGTCGTGCTCCCAGCCGCCGGTGTCCACCACGGTGAACTCGCGGCCGTTCCACTCGGCGTCGTAGGAGACGCGGTCGCGCGTCACGCCGGGCACGTCCTCCACGACGGCCTCACGACGGCCGATGATGCGGTTGACGAGCGTGGACTTGCCGACGTTCGGCCGGCCCACGACGGCCAGCACGGGCGGCACGGGCGCGTCGACGTCCTCGTCCGGCCCGAGCTGCCACGCGTCGAGGAGGGCGGCGTCGTCCTCCTCGAGCTCATAGTCGGCCAGGCCGGCGCGCAACGACGCGGCACGCGCCTCGGCCTCCTCCTCGGTCATGGCGGCGAGCCGCTCGGCCACCTGATCGTCGCCGGCGGGGACGAACTCGTCCTCACCGGAGCGGTGCTGGGGGTTCTCGGTCATCGTCGGCCTCCCTTCACGGCCGGGATGCCGGCCTGGTCCTCGACGGCGGCCAGGACGGCCGCCACGGTCTGCTCGAAGTCGAGCTCGGTGGAGTCCACGAGCGCCACCCCGTCGGCGGGGCGGTCGAACGTGGACACGGTGGCGTCGCGGGCGTCGCGCCCGGCCACCTGACGGTGCAGCGTGCCGGCGTCGACGCCGGTCTCCCCCGCCGCGGCCAGCTGGCCCGAGCGGCGGGCGGTGCGCACGGCCTCGGACGCCGTGAGCAGCACGCGCGCGTGGGCGTCCGGGGCCACCACCGTGGTGATGTCGCGGCCCTCGGCGACCATCCGGCCCGCGGCGGCGATCGCCGCCCGCTGGCGACGGTGCAGCTCCTCGCGCACCGGGATCACCACGGCGACGGTGGAGACCGTGTCCGTGACCTCGGGGCCGCGGATCGCCTCGGTGACGTCCGTGCCGCCGACCCGCACGGCCTCGACGTCCGGGTCGGTGGACTGGTCCAGGTCCATGGCGACGGCGGCCGCCGCCACGGCCTCCGCATCGGCCAGGTCGACGCCCTCGTTCAGGCAGTGCCACGCCACGGCGCGGTACATGGCGCCGGTGTCCAGGTACGCGGCGCCGAGACGCCGGGCCACGGCCTTGGACACGGACGACTTGCCCGAGCCCGAGGGGCCGTCCACCGCCACCACGAGCGGCGCGGGTGCGACGTCGTCGCGGGTGTGCTCGGTCATCTCAGACCACCTTCCATCCGGCGGCGGTCAGCGCCGCCACGAGTTCGTCCCTGCGGCCGGGCAGCACGGAGATCTCCACCATGCCGACCCGGTGGCCCGAGGCGTGCTCGAGCCGCAGGTCCTCCACGTTCACGTCCGTGCGGCCGACCTCGTCGAGGAGGGCCGCGATCTGCCCGGGGGCGTCGTCCACGATCACCGTGACCACCGCGAACGCCTGCGGCGGCGCCCCGTGCTTGCCGGGCACCCGTGCCCGACCGGCGTTGCCCTCGGCGATCAGCTGCGCCATGTCCAGCCGCGCCCCGGGGGCGGAGGGGTCCTCCAGGGTGCGGATCAGCCGGTCCAGGTCCGCCCGCAGCCCGTGCAGCGCCGGCACGATCCGCCCGGCGTTGCCGGAGAGGATCTGCACCCACAGCTGCGGGTCCGACGCTGCGATCCGGGTGGTGTCCCGCAGCCCGTTGCCGGCCAGGGCGAGCGCCTGGTCCGGGGTGTCCTGCAGGCGGGAGGCCACGAGCGAGGCGGCGATCTGCGGCAGGTGCGAGATCAGCGCGACCGATTCGTCGTGGGCGCGGGCCGCCATCCGGTACGGGGTGGCCTGCAGCGTCAGCGCGAGCGCCCGACCGGCCGCGAGGGCGCCCGGGTGCGTCGTGTCCGTCGGGCACAGCACCCACGGCGCCTGCGTGAACAGGGTGCCGCGGGCCGCCACGGGACCGGACCGCTCGGAGCCGGCCATCGGGTGCGTCCCGAGGTACCGGTCGGCGTCCTGCGGGGCCAGGCGGCCGTCGTCGACGGCAGCGCGCACGCCCGCGGCGACCGCCTCCTTCACCGAGGCGATGTCCACCACCACGGCCGCGGGCCAGCGGCGCAGCGAGTCGACCACGACGTCGGCGGTCACGTCCGGCGGCGCGGCCACGACGACGAGGCCCGGGGCGACGTCGAGGTCGTCGCCCTCGGCGTCCAGGCGGGCGGGGCGTCCGGCGCGGATGTCCGCGGCCACGGCCAGGGCGGCGGGCGAGGGGTCGTGCAGGCGCACGTCCACACCGGCCGCGCTCAGCCCGATGCCGATCGAGGCGCCCAGCAGACCGGTCCCCCGGACGAGCACGGGCTGCGGGATCCCGGCCGGGCCGTCACCGAGCTTGGCGGCGGACTCGGCGGGCGCGCTCACAGGCCGACCAGGGCCTTGAGGTGGCCCAGCTCCTGCGCGTTGAGTGCGCGGACGGTGCCCTGCTTCTGGTCGCCCAGCAGGATGGGGCCCACCTTGACGCGGACGAGCCGCTCGACCGGGTGGCCGATCTCCTGGAACATGCGACGCACGATGCGGTTCTTGCCCGAGTGCAGCACGACCTCGACGAGCACGTGGCCCGGCGTCGAGTCGACGAGCTTGAACGAGTCGACCTGCGCCACGCCGTCCTCCAGTTCCACGCCCTCGCGCAGCCGGTTGGAGACGCCCTTGGCCAGCGGGCCGCGGGTCTGCACGACGTAGGTCTTGGGGACCTCGTAGCTGGGGTGGGTGAGGCGGTTGGCCAGCTCACCGTCGTTGGTGAGGATGAGCAGGCCCTCGGTCTCGTTGTCCAGACGGCCCACGTGGAACAGGTGCTCCTGCCCGGGCTTGAGGTAGGTGGCGATCGAGGGCCGGCCCTCCGGGTCCACCATCGTGGAGATCACGCCGCGGGGCTTGTTGAAGACGAAGTACTGCTTGGTCACGTCCGTCTGCACGGAGATGCCGTCCACCCGGATCACGGCCCGGGCCGGGTCCACGCGCACGCCGGGCTCGGTGACGACGACGCCGTCCACCTCCACACGGCCCTCCGCGATGAGGTCCTCGCTCACGCGCCGGGACGCCACACCCGCCGCGGCCAGCACCTTCTGCAGGCGCTCGCCCGACTCGTCGTGGATGCGGTCGAGGTGGGCGGCCTTGGCCCGGGCGGCGCCGGCGCCGCGGCCGCGGCGGCCGCGGGTGCGCGGCACGGCGTCCTCGTCGAAGGGGGCCTCCTCACGGGGGGCGGCGGCGCCGCGGCGGGCACCGATCTGTCGCTGGAAATCGCGCTCCTGGAACGGGCCGCCCCGTCGACCGACGGCGGGGGTGCGTCCGGAGCCTCGCGGCTTGCGGGAGTTCATGGGGAGGGCGTCCTTTCGGGTGCGCGTCAACGGCGCCGGTCGGGCCGGCGGCGGACGGGTCAGGGGGTGAGGGACGGCCCGGAGACGGACACGCCCGGCTCCATTCTCGCAGATCGACGGCGTCGCGTCTCCCGGCCACCGCTCCCCCGGCCGCGAGCGCGCAGAGAACCGGCCCGGTCCCGCGACGGGACCGGGCCGGCGTCGTCGGCGCTCAGCGGACGGTCACGGCGCGCCGCCGCGGCAGATCAGCTCGCGGGCGAGCTGCCGGTAGGCCTTGGCGCCGTCGTGGTTCTCGGCGAACAGGGTGATGGGCGTGGCCGCCACCGTGGCGTCGGCGAACTTGATGGACCGCTTGATGACGGTCTCGAACACGCGGTCCCCGAAGCCGGCCACCAGCGAGCCCACGACCTCCTTGGAGTGCAGGGTTCGCTGGTCGAACATCGTGGCCAGCACGCCGTCGATCTCCAGGTCCGGGTTGAGCCGGTCCTGCACCTTCTCGATCGTCTCGACGAGCAGGGCGACCGCGCGCAGCGCGAAGAACTCGGCGGTCAGCGGGATGATCACGCCGTGCGAGGCGGTCAGCGCGTTGACGGTCAGCAGGCCCAGCGAGGGCTGGCAGTCGATGAGGACCACGTCGTAGTCGTCGCGGACCTGGCGCAGCGCGCGCTCGAGGACCTGCTCGCGGGCCACCTCGTTGACGAGCTGCACCTCGGCCGCGGACAGGTCGATGTTGGCCGGCAGCAGGTCCATGTTCTCGAAGTCCGTGGACAGGATCGCGTCCTTCGCGGTCACGGACCGTTCCATGAGCACGTTGTACACCGTGGTGTCGAGCTCGTGCGGGTTCGCGCCCAGGCCGGCCGAGAGGGCGCCCTGCGGGTCGAAGTCCACCATGAGCACCCTGCGGCCGTAGCCCGCGAGCGCGGCGCCCAGGTTGATGGTGGAGGTCGTCTTCCCGACGCCGCCCTTCTGGTTCACCATCGAGATGATCCGCGCCGGGCCGTGCGAGGTCAGGGGTGCGGGCTCGGGGAAGTCGTGCTTGGGCCGGCCGGTGGGCCCGAGCACGGGCTCGCCGTGGATGGTCATCACGGGGATCGGTTCTCTCGAGGTCACGGCGGCGCCGGCTCCTTCCACGGTGGTCTGCACGCCCGGCCGCGGGCCGCGGCGCGCCGCGGCCGCCGTCGTCGGCGTGTCCGGATCTTCCCCCACCCTAGTGCCTGGCGTTCCCGGGACGACGGCGGCGCCGGGGACGGGCCGGTGTCCAGGCTCGTCCCCGGCGTCGCCGGTGGTCGACGGTGCGGCGTGCCGCGCGGGCCCGCCGCCTCCGTCAGCGGGCGGGGTTCCGGTCGCCGTCGGCGGCCATGGCGAAGTTCAGGCTGGAGTCGGGGTGACCCTCGTAGGCCTGCTCGGCGATCGTCGGGGACTGCTGCGGGTCGTGCGCGGCGCCGTCGTGGCCGGCCACGGTCGCCTCGTCGAACTTCAGCTCGCCGCTGAGGACGCGCCGGGCGCGCTCGCCGTCGAGCTCGCCCACCCAGCGGCCGATGAGGAGCGTGGCCACGGCGTTGCCGGTGAAGTTCGTCAGGGCGCGGGCCTCGGACATGAACTTGTCGATGCCCACGATCACTCCCATGCCTCCGAGCAGCTCGGGTCGGTGCGCCTGCAGGCCGGCGGCGAGCGTGGCCATGCCCGCGCCGGTGACGCCGGCCGCGCCCTTCGAGGCGATGATCATGAAGACCAGCAGGCCGACCTGCTCGCCGAGGTTCATCTCCGCGCCCATCGCGTTGGAGACGAAGAGCGCGGCCATGGTCAGGTAGATGGCGGTGCCGTCCAGGTTGAAGGAGTAGCCGGTGGGCACGGTCACGCCCACGACGGACTTGTCCACGCCGGCGTGCTCCATCTTGGCGATCAGGCGGGGCAGGGCGGTCTCGGAGGAGCTGGTGGCGAAGATGAGCAGGTACTCCCGGCCCAGGTACTTCATGAGGGACAGGATGCTCAGGCCGGTCACGACCTTCAGGACGGTGCCGAGCACCACCACGATGAAGGCGATGCAGGTCAGGTAGAAGGCGCCCATGAGCAGCGCCATGGCGCCGATCGCGGACCAGCCCGTGGCGCCGACGACGGCGGCGATCGCACCGAAGGCGCCGATCGGGGCGACCCACATCACCATCATGAGGATGCGGAACACGACGCCCTGGATCAGGGTGAGACCACGCAGCAGCGGGGCGCCGGCCGGGCCCATCTGCTGCAGGGCGAAGCCCACGAGCAGGGCGATGAACAGGGTGGGCAGCACCGGCAGGGAGCCGGGGATGATGTCCAGCAGGAACTGGACGGTGCCGTCCACCGCGGCCTGGGGCTTGTTCGGGTCGTAGGGCGTCAGCTTGAGGCCCTCGCCGGGGTGGATGAGGTTGCCGACGACGAGGCCGACCGCCAGCGCGAACGTGGACATCGCCATGAAGTAGACCAGGGCGATGCCGCCCACGCGGCCGACGGTCGCGGCCTTGGCGATCGAGCCGACGCCGAGGGCGATCGTGCAGAAGATGACCGGGCCGATCATCATCTTGATGAGGGAGACGAAGCCGTCGCCCAGGGGCTTGAGGGACTTGCCGAACTCGGGGAAGAGCAGGCCGACAGCGGCGCCCAGCACCACCGAGGCGATCACGGCGATGTACAGCCAGTGGGTGCGGTCCTTCTTCGTCGCCGGGGCCGGCGGGGCCGAGGTCTCGGCCGGTGGGGTGTGCGCCATCGGGCGTTCCGTTCTGTGCGGTGGTGGGGCGCCGCCGAGCGGTCCGCAGCGGCGCGGGGGATGTGACCACTCTCGCGGCCCCCGGTGGTGTCGGTCACGATTGCGGTCATAGTGGTCACGGTGGCCCGTCGGCTGCAGGATCGTGGGGGTGGACCGGCGCGTCGCCGGCCCGAGGGAGGAGAGGCATGCGCCACCCGTGGTCGATCGCCCGGCGGATCGCCGTGGTCCACGTGGCGCTCGTGGCGGCCATCGCCCTGTTCAGCGTGTGGAGCGCCTACCTCCAGGCCCGCGAGGTGGCCCTGCGCGTCGAGGAGCGCCACGTGCAGGGCGTCACCACCCTCGTGGCGCGCGACCCCGCGCTCGTCTCGGCCCTGCGGGCCGGCGATGCCCCCGCCCTGCAGGCCGGGATCGACGGCTGGATCGCCGAGGCGCAGGTCTCGTGGCTGACCGTGATGGATCCGGAGGGGATGCGGTTGGCGAGCTGGCGCCCCGAGCAGGTCGGCGTCCGCTATCCGAGGCCGGTGGACGCCGTCGTCGCCGGGGACACCGTCGTGGAGCTCTCGAGCACCGGTGCGGCGGGCCGTTCGGTGCGCGCGCTCGCACCGGTCGTGGACCCGGAGGACGGCACCGTCCTGGGCGTGGTCACGACGGGCGTGCAGATCTCCGATGTCGCCATCATGGCCCAGGCCCAGATCCCCGGCATCCTGCTGGGCTCGGCCGCCGTGGCCGCCGTCGGCCTGCTCGTCGCCTGGCTCGTGGGCCGGTATCTGAACCGGGTGACGCTCGGACGCGGCCCCGAGCAGATCGCCGAGCAGTTCCTGCTGGCGGAGACGGCCATGGACTCGCTCGAGGCCGGCGTCGTGGTCCTCGCCCCGGACGGGCGGGTCCGCCTGCACAACGACGCCGCCGCGCGCCTGCTCGGCTGGGAGGGCGCGGGCGAGCCTCGACTGCCCCCCGAGCTCTCCGCGGCCCTGCCGGGCGCGGTCGGCGGCGAGGCGAGCCTTGCCGTCGGCGGGCGGGTCCTCGTGGTGCAGCAGCGTGACGTGCGGGCGCCCGGCCGTTCCGACCCCGGCGGGTCGGTCCCGCCGACGGCCCTCGCCGCGGCCGCCCGCGAGGGCGTGACCACCGCCCCGGCGGGATCGCGCGTGCTCGTCCTGCACAACCGCACCGACCTGCAGCGGCTCGGCGACGAGCTCACCGTGGCCCACACCCTGACCACGGCGCTGCGCGCGCAGACGCATGAGCACGCCAACCAGCTGCACACCGCCCTCGCCCTCGTGGAGTCGGGCCGGCTGGAGGCCGCCCGGGCCGTGCTGTCCCGCCGCGCCGCGGACGAGGAGGTCTCCGACGACGTCCTCGCCGCCCTGCTCGACGCGAAGGCCGCCCAGGCGCGTGAGCGGGGCGTGGCGCTGACCTGGTCGGCCGAGCTGACCGCGCCCGCCCCGCTGCGCCCGCTCGACCTGCTGACCGTGCTGGGCAACCTGGTGGACAACGCCCTCGACGCGGCCGCCGCACCCGACCTGTCCGCGGCAGACCGGTGGGTCGACGTCGAGGTGGTCTCGGACGCCGCGGGCCTGCTCGTGCAGGTGGCCGACGGCGGCCCCGGACCCTCCGACGCGGACCGCGGCCGACTCTTCGACCGGGGCTGGTCGACGAAGCCCGTCGGCGCCGCCGGACGCGGCATGGGGCTGTGGCTGACGCGGCGGATCGCGGAGGAGGCCGGCGGGGTCGTGGACGTCGCGACCGACTCGGGCACCGTGTTCACCGTCGAGGTGCCCCGCGACCCCCGACCCCAGGAGGAGACATGACCGCCCGCCCGTACCGGGTGCTCGTCGTCGAGGACGAGCAGCTGACGGCCGAGACCTACGTGGCGCACCTGGACCGGCTGCCGGGCTTCGAGGTGGCCGCGGTGGCCGGTTCCCTGTTGGCCGCGCGGCAGGTCGCCGCGGCGGGCCTGCACGCGGACGGGCGCTTCCCGTTCGACGTCGTGCTCCTGGACATGAACCTGCCCGACGGGCACGGCCTGGACTTCCTGCACCAACTGCGCGCGGCCGGCTTCCACGGCGGGGTGCTGGCGCTCACCGCGGCCACCGACCTGCCGGTGGTGCGCCGGGCCGTCGCGTACGGCGTGACGCAGTACCTCGTGAAGCCGTTCGGGTTCGAGGAGTTCGCGGATCGGCTGGGCGGGTTCCGCGCCGCCTCGGCGATGCTGGCCGGCGACGGCGCCCTCGACGGCCAGGAGCAGGTGGACGCCGTCTTCCGCGTCTCCCGTGAGCGGCGCGCCGAGGCCCTGCCCAAGGGGCTGACCGAGGGCACCCTGCGCGAGGTGGTGGAGCTGCTGGGGGCGGACCCGGAGACCGCCCTGAGCGCGGCCGAGGTGGGCGAGCGCCTGGGCATCTCCCGCGTGACGGCCCGGCGCTACCTCGAGCACCTCGAGCGGATCCGCCGGGTGCGGCGCTCGGCCCGGCACGGCGGCCGTGGCCGGCCCGAGCAGGAGTACCGCTGGGCCGGCCGCACGTGAGCGGGGCTCAGCGGGCCGGGCGCAGCACCCCGGCCAGGGCCTCGAGCACGGCGGGGTCCTCGATGGTCGAGGGCACCGCGTACTCCTCGCCGTCGGCCATCTGCCGCATGGTCTTGCGCAGGATCTTGCCCGAGCGGGTCTTGGGCAGCGCGTCCACCACGACGACGTCGCGGAAGTCCGCCACCGGGCCCACCTCGCGGCGCACCGCCTGACGCAGCTCGTCCAGGAGCGCGGCCTCGGCCTCGGAGCCGGCCTCGGGCGTCTCGACGCCGGACTTGAGGACCACGTAGCCCGAGGGCCGCTGGCCCTTGAGCGGGTCCGCGATGCCGATCACGGCACATTCGGCCACCGCCGGGTGGGCGGCCAGGGCGGCCTCGAGGACGCCCGTGGACAGCCGGTGCCCGGAGACGTTGATGACGTCGTCGGTGCGGCCGAGCACGAACACGTAGCCGTCCTCGTCCACGACGCCGGAGTCACCGGTCGCGTAATGGCCGGGGAACGCGCTGAGGTAGGAGTCGATGTAGCGCTGGTCGTCGCCCCACAGGGTGGGCAGGGTGCCCGGGGGCAGCGGCAGCCGCAGGGCGATGTTGCCCTCGGTCCCGGCGGGCACGGGCTCGCCCAGGCCGTCCAGGACCACGAGATCGACGCCCGGCGAGGGCACCGAGGACGAGCCGATCTTCACCGGCAGCTGCTCCAGGCCCACCGGGTTCGCCGCGATGGCCCACCCGGTCTCGGTCTGCCACCAGTGGTCGATCACCGGCATGCCCAGCAGGCCCTCGATCCACCGCTGCGTCTCCGGGTCCAGGCGCTCGCCCGCGGCGAAGAAGTGCCGCAGGGAGGACAGGTCGTGGTCCTTGAGCAGCTCGCCCTCGGGGTCGGCGCGGCGGATCGCGCGCAGCGCCGTGGGGGCCGTGAAGAAGGAGCGCACGCCGTGGTCCTCGATCAGCCGCCAGAACGCGCCGGCGTCGGACGTGCCCACGGGCTTGCCCTCGTACATGACCGTGGTGGCCCCGGCCAGCAGCGGGCCGTAGACGATGTAGGAGTGCCCCACAACCCAGCCCACGTCCGAGGCCGTGCACATCGCCTGCCCCGGACCGACGTCGTAGATGTGCTCCATGGTCCAGCGCAGGGCGACGGCGTGGCCCCCGTTGTCCCGGACGACGCCCTTCGGCTTGCCCGTGGTGCCCGAGGTGTAGAGCACGTACAGCGGGTCGGTGGCCTGCACCGGGACGCAGTCGGCCGGCTCGGCGGCCGCGACGGCCTCGCCCCAGTCCTCCCAGCTCGCGCCCCCGCGCCCGTCGGCGTCCGCGAGCGCGGTCTCGAAGCCCTCGCGGTGGTGGACCAGCACCGTGCGCACGGGGTGCGCGGCGGTCTCGAGCGCCTCGGCCACGGCGGGCAGGTATTCGACCCGGCGCTTGGGCTCGATGCCGCCGGAGCAGGTGAGCACGACGTCGGGGGCGGCGTCGTCGATGCGGGAGGCGAGCTCGCGCGGGGCGAAGCCGCCGAAGACCACGGAGTGCACCGCGCCGAGCCGCGCGCACGCCAGCATCGCGATGTGGGCCTGCGGGATCATCGGCAGGTACACGAGGACGCGGTCGCCCTTGCCGACGCCGCGCGCGGCCAGGGCGCCGGCCAGGCGGGCCACCGCGTCCGTGAGCTCGGCGTACGTGTAGCGGGTGACCTCACCGGTCATCGCGGAGTCGTGGATCAGCGCGACGGCGTCCCCGCGGCCCGCCTCGACGTGCCGGTCCAGGCAGTTGAAGGCGGTGTTCAGCTCGCCGTCCGGGAACCAGCGGTACAGAGGCGCGGCGGAGTCGTCGAGGGCGCGCGTGGGCGCGACGGTCCAGTCGATGGCGCGCGCCGCGTCGAGCCAGAACCCCTCGGGGTCGCGGAGGGAGCGGGCGTGGGCGTCGGCGTACGCGCCGGAGGGGTGGTCTTCGGCGGGGGCATCGTGGGTCGCCATGCGCCCAGGGTAGTGCCGTGGATCACAGGGGGCAAGGGATCTGTATACATTTCGTGCCCCGTCAGTGAGGCGTGGCGGCACGCGCGAGACCCGCGCCGGGGACGCACCACCCAGCCCCCGCACGCCGGACGACGCTCCCCGTGGACGGCGTCGCCCGGCACGCGCATCGGACACACCCCCTGCCCTCGGCGGGACTGTTGTGTATACACTGGCGGCATGCGAGCGAGTGAGCGGGCGTACCAGGCCCTGAGGGCGGAGATCCTCGACTGGTCCCTCCCTCCGGGCGCGGGCCTGGGCGAGGTGGAGCAGGCCGAGCGCCTGGGCATCTCGCGCACCCCTCTGCGCGAGGCGCTCTCCCGCCTGGTGGCCGACGGCCTGGCCGAGCAGGCCCCGGGCCGGGGCATCGTCGTCGCCGACCTGTCCCTCGAACAGGCGGACCAGCTGTTCGACCTGCGCATCGCCCTCGAGTCCCTCCTGGCGCGCCGGGCCGCGCAGCGGGCCACCCCGGAGGCGGCCGAGCGGTTCACGGTCCTCGCGGGCCGTTTCCAGGAGGCCGAGGCGGCCCTGCGCGGCGGGACCGACCCGGCGGACTACTACGCGATGACGGCCGAGCTGGACAGCCGGCTGGACGAGGCCGCCGCGAACCCCTACCTCGTCTCCACCCTGCGCACCCTGCGCCTGCACCTGGCGCGCCTGCGCCGACTGGCCGCGGACGACCCGGCCCGCCTCGCGGCCTCCGCCGCGGAGCACGCGGACATCGCCGACGCCGTCGGCTCGGGCGCCGCAGACCTCGCGGAGGCGACCACGCGGGTCCACCTGCACCACGCCTTCCACCATCTGACCCGGCGCGGCCGCGCCGAGGAGACCCCGACCCTGCTGACCCCCACCGAAGGAGACCGACCATGAAGAACCATCACGTGCGCGTCCACCGCTCCGAGGAGAACCTCGAGCGCAAGGACCAGCTGGCCTGGAAGCTGGCCGAGGTGGCCGTCGACGACGTCGAGGTGCTGCCCGAGGTCGAGGAGATGATCGTCAACCGGATCATCGACAACGCCTCCGTCGCGGTCGCCTCGCTGAAGCGCGGCCCGATCGTCGCCGCCCGCGCCCAGGCCCTGTCCCACCCGGTCTCCACCGGCGGTGCGGGCGCCTCCGTGTTCGGTGTGGAGCAGAAGGTCTCCCCCGAGTGGGCCGCATGGGCCAACGGCGTGGCCGTCCGCGAGCTGGACTACCACGACACGTTCCTGGCCGCCGAGTACTCCCACCCGGGCGACAACATCCCGCCGATCCTCGCCGTCGCCCAGCACGCCGGCCGCTCCGGCAAGGACCTGATCCGCGGCATCGCCACCGGCTACGAGATCCAGGTGGACCTCGTGAAGTCCATCAACCTGTACGGCCACAAGATCGACCACGTGGCCCACATCGGCCCCTCCGCCTCCGCCGGCATCGGCACCCTGCTCGGCCTGGACACCGAGACCATCTTCCAGGCCATCGGCCAGGGCCTGCACACCACCACCGCCACCCGCCAGTCCCGCAAGGGCGAGATCTCCACGTGGAAGGCCCACGCCCCGGCGTTCGCGGGCAAGATGGCCGTCGAGGCCGTGGACCGCGCCATGCGCGGCCAGACCTCCCCCGTCCCGATCTACGAGGGCGAGGACGGCGTGATCGCCTGGCTGCTGGACGGCCCGGACGCCTCCTACGAGGTGCCGCTGCCCGAGCAGGGCGAGCCCAAGCGCGGCATCCTGGACACCTACACCAAGGAGCACTCGGCCGAGTACCAGGCCCAGGCCTGGATCGACCTGGCCCGCAAGCTCCACAGGGAGCACCCCGAGGCCACCGACCCGGCGAACGTCGAGTCGGTGCTGATCAAGACCTCGCACCACACCCACTACGTGATCGGCTCGGGCGCCAACGACCCGCAGAAGTACGATCCGACGGCCTCGCGCGAGACCCTCGACCACTCCATCCCCTACATCTTCACCGTGGCCCTGCAGGACGGCTCCTGGCACCACGTGGACTCCTACGCCCCCGAGCGCGCCCAGCGCGAGGACACCGTGGCCCTGTGGCACAAGGTGACCACCGTGGAGGACCCGGAGTGGACCCGCCGGTACCACTCGCTGGACCTCGCGGAGAAGGCGTTCGGCGGCGCGGTGGAGATCACCCTCAAGGACGGCGCCGTCATCACCGACGAGATCGCCGTGGCCGACGCCCACCCGCTCGGCGCCCGGCCGTTCGCCCGCGAGCAGTACATCCAGAAGTTCCGCACCCTGGCCGAGGGCATCGTCTCGAAGGAGGAGCAGGACCGCTTCCTGGCCGCCGCCGAGCGCGTGGCCGAGCTGCAGCCCGGCGAGCTGGACCAGCTGAACATCCTGGCGGACCCGGCGTTCCTGTCCGAGGCCGACCTCGCCGCCGCCCCGAAGGGCCTGTTCTGATGCTGTACTCGACGAAGACGGCCGAACAGAAGCGGATCGACCTGCGGCAGACCCTGAAGCAGGGCGGCGCCCAGCAGTTCCCGGGCGCGTTCACGCCGCTGACCGCCAAGCTGATCCAGGAGAAGGGCTTCCCCGGGGTGTACATCTCCGGTGGCGTGCTCGCGAACGAGCTGGGCCTGCCCGACGTCGGGCTGACCACGCTCACCGAGGTGGCCGTGCGCGGCGGGCAGATCGCCCGCCTCACGGACCTGCCGTGCCTCATCGACGCGGACACGGGCTTCGGCGAGCCGATGAACGTGGCCCGCACGGTGCAGGAGTTCGAGAACGCCGGCCTGGCCGGCTGCCACATCGAGGACCAGTTCAACCCCAAGCGGTGCGGCCACCTCGACGGCAAGAACATGGTGGACCTCGACACCGCGGTCAAGCGCATCGCCGCCGCCGTCGACGCCCGCCGGGACCCGAACTTCCTCATCATGGCGCGCACCGACCTGCGGGCCGTGGAAGGCCTGGACGCCGCGATCGCCCGCATGAAGGCGCTCGTGGAGGCCGGTGCGGACGCGATCTTCCCGGAGGCCCTGAAGGACATCGGCGAGTTCGAGACCGTGTGTCGCGAGCTGGAGCCCCTCGGGGTCCCGGTCCTGGCGAACATGACCGAGTTCGGCAAGTCCGAGCTGTTCACCCGCCAGCAGCTGGCCGACGCCGGCGTCGCGATGGTGATCTACCCGGTCACCCTGCTGCGCTCCGCGATGGGCGCCGCCGAGCGCGTGCTCGACGCCATCAAGGAGGAGGGCACCCAGCAGTCGCAGGTGGAGCAGATGCTCACCCGCGCCCGCCTCTACGAGCTGGTGGACTACGAGGGCTACAACGCCTTCGACACGGGCATCTTCAACTTCGACGTGCCCACGCTCGACATCGGCGCCAACCACGCCGACCTCTGACCCGTCACCGGGCCCGCCCGTGCGCGGGCGGGCCCCACTCCCCGAGGAGGGACACCATGACCGAGACCGAGATCAAGAAGGGCCTGGCCGGCGTCGTCGTGGACACCACGGCGATCTCCAAGGTCAACCCGGAGACGAACTCCCTGCTGTATCGCGGCTACCCCGTGCAGGACCTGGCCGCGCAGCTTTCGTTCGAGGCCGTCGCGCTGCTGCTCTGGACGGGCGAGCTGCCCACGGACGAGGAGCTGGCCGCGTTCGAGCGCTTCGAGCGCGCCCACCGTGCCCTCGACCCGAAGGTGAAGCAGGCCATCGACCTGCTGCCCACCGACTGCCACCCCATGGACGTCGGCCGCACCGCCGTGTCCGTGCTCGGCGCGAACCACCCGAAGGCGGAGGACTCCTCCCCCGAGGCCGAGCTGGAGAAGGCCCAGGCCCTGTTCGCGGCGTTCCCGGCCGTCGTCGCCTACGACCAGCGCCGCCGCCGCGGCCAGGACGTGGTGGAGCCGCGCGAGGACCTGGACTACTCGCAGAACTTCCTCTGGATGACGTTCGGCGAGGAGGCCGCCCCGGAGGTCGTGGACGCGTTCCGCGTCTCGATGGTGCTGTACGCCGAGCACTCGTTCAACGCCTCGACCTTCACCGCGCGCGTGATCACCTCGACGCTCTCCGACCTGCACTCGGCCGTGACCGGTGCGATCGGCGCGCTCAAGGGCCCGCTGCACGGCGGCGCCAACGAGGCCGTGATGCACACCTTCGACGAGATCGGCATCCGGAAGGAGGAGTCCCGTGAGGACGCCGCCGCCCGAGCGAAGGCGTGGATGGAGGACGCCCTGGCCCAGAAGAAGAAGGTCATGGGCTTCGGCCACCGCGTCTACAAGAACGGGGACTCCCGCGTGCCCACCATGAAGGCCGCACTGGACCGGATGATCGAGCACTACGGCCGCGAGGAGATGCTCGGCCTGTACGACGGTCTGGAGCAGGCCATGGACGAGGCCAAGCAGATCAAGCCGAACCTCGACTACCCCGCCGGCCCGACGTATCACCTCATGGGCTTCGACACCGAGCTGTTCACGCCGATCTTCATCGCCTCGCGCATCACCGGCTGGACCGCCCACATCATGGAGCAGCGCGCCGCGAACGCGCTGATCCGCCCGCTCTCGGCCTACGACGGCCCCGAGCAGCGGGAGCTGCCGGCGGGCTGAGCCTCGTGAGGGGCGGTCGGGGCGACTTGTCGGAGGTGTAGACGCAGATCACCTCCGACACGTCGCCCCATTCGCTCGCGGCGCGGTGCCGCGTGCACGACGACGGCGGGTCGCCCCGGGTGGGGCGGCCCGCCGTCGTCGTGTCGTCATCGGTGCGACGCCCTCGCAGAGTGGTCACGACACGCCGCGTGCCGGGCGCGGCGACGGCGTGTCGTGACCACTGTGTCGGGCCGGTCGTCGGCCCCTCAGCGCCGGGCCGCCGCGTCGGCGCGGCGGGCCAGGCCGGCGGCGACGAGGCCGGCGAACAGCGGGTGCGGGCGGGTCGGCCGGGAGGAGAACTCCGGGTGGGCCTGCGTGGACACGTAGTACGGGTGCACGTCCCGGGGCAGCTCCACGAACTCCACGAGGGCGCCGTCCGGGGAGGTGCCGCAGATCGCGAGACCGGCCTCCTCGAGGCGGTCGCGGTAGGCGTTGTTCACCTCGTAGCGGTGGCGGTGGCGCTCGGTCACCTCGGTGGTGCCGTAGGCCTCGGCCACCACGGAGCCCGGGCGCAGGGTCGCGGGGAAGGCGCCCAGGCGCATGGTGCCGCCGAGGTCCCCCTCGCCGGCCACGATCTGCTCCTGCTCGGCCATGGTGGCGATCACGGGCGAGGCGGTCTCCGGGTCGAACTCGGTGGAGTCCGCGTCTTCCAGGCCGAGGACGTTGCGGGCGTACTCGATGACCATGGACTGCAGGCCCAGGCACAGACCCAGCGTCGGGATCCGCTGCTCGCGGGCGTGCCGCAGCGCGCCGAGCTTGCCCTCGAGCCCGCGCACGCCGAAGCCGCCGGGCACACACACGGCGTCGACGTCCGCGAGCGCCACCGCCGCGCCCTCGGGGGTGGCGCACTCGTCCGCGGCCACCCAGCGGATGCCCACCTTGGCCCGGTGGGCGAAGCCACCGGCGCGCAGCGCCTCGGTGACGGACAGGTAGGCGTCCGGCAGGTCCACGTACTTGCCCACGAGCGCCACCGTGAGCTCGTGCTCCGGGTGGTGCACGGCGTCCATGAGGGCATCCCACGCGGTCCAGTCCACGTCCTTGAACTTCAGGTCCAGGGACTGCACCACGTGGGCGTCGAGGCCCTGGTCGTGGATGACGCGGGGGATGTCGTAGATGGAGGGGGCGTCGGCGCAGTTGACGACGGCGTCCTGCGGGACGTCGCACATGCGGGCGATCTTGCCGCGGACATCGTCGGGGACGGCCCGGTCCGAGCGCAGCACGATCGCGTCCGGCTGGATGCCGATCGAGCGCAGGGCGGCCACGGAGTGCTGTGTGGGCTTGGTCTTGAGCTCCTGCGAGGGGCCGATGTACGGCACGAGGGAGACGTGCAGGAAGAAGACGTCGTCGCGGCCGACGTCCTGGCGGACCTGGCGGGCGGCCTCGAGGAAGGGCTGCGACTCGATGTCGCCGACGGTGCCGCCGATCTCCGTGATGATCACGTCCGGGGCGGGGCGGTCGCCGCGGGGCTCCGCGGGCAGGCGCATCCGGCGGCAGATCTCGTCGGTGATGTGCGGGATGACCTGGACGGTGTCCCCGAGGTACTCGCCGCGGCGCTCGCGGGCGATCACGGTGGAGTACACCTGGCCGGTGGTCACGTTGTCCAGGCCGTCGAGGTCCTCGTCGAGGAAGCGCTCGTAGTGGCCGATGTCCAGGTCCGTCTCGGCGCCGTCCTCGGTGACGAACACCTCGCCGTGCTGGAACGGGTTCATGGTGCCCGGGTCCACGTTGAGGTAGGGGTCGAGCTTCTGCATCACCACCCTGAGCCCGCGCGCCTTGAGCAGGTGGCCGAGCGAGGAGGCCGTGAGCCCCTTGCCGAGGGAGGAGGCGACACCGCCGGTCACGAACACGTGACGGGTGACGCGCGTGGACGTCTGAGTACGAGTAGTTCGTTGCACCACGGATCTTGAGCGTATCAGGTGCGGGGCTCAGCGCGCGCGCGGATGCGCGGCGGAGTAGACCTCGCGCAGGGAGTCCACGGTGACGAGGGTGTACACCTGCGTGGTGGTCACGGACGCGTGCCCGAGCAGCTCCTGGACCACGCGGACGTCCGCGCCGCCGGCCAGCAGGTGCGTGGCGAAGCAGTGGCGCAGGGTGTGGGGCGAGACGTCCGCCTCGAGGCCGGCGCGCTCGGCCGCCCGCTTCAGCACGGCCCACGCGGACTGCCGGGAGAGCCGGCCCCCGCGGGCGTTGACGAACAGGGCGGGCGTGGAGCGTGTGACTCCCGTCATGATCGTGGGCCGTCCCCGCACCAGCCATGCGTCGAGCGCGGCGGCCGCGTAGGAGCCGATCGGCACCACGCGCTCCTTGGACCCCTTGCCGAACAGGCGGACCACGGGCTGGCCGCCGTCGTCCCCGGTCTGCGCGAGCCCCACCACGTCGTCGACGTCGAGGCCGACCACCTCGGAGATGCGGGCGCCGGTGCCGTAGAGGAACTCGAGCAGCGCGCGGTCCCGCAGTCCGGCGGGGGTGTCGACGGGCACGGCCTCCAGCAGCGCCGTCACCTGCTCCACGGGGAGCGCCTTCGGCAGGCGGTCGCCCGGCTTCGGCGGGTGGACGTCGCGGGCGGGGTCGGCGGGCGTGAGTCCCTCGAGGGCCCAGAACCGGTGCAGCCCGCGCACCGCGGCGAGCACGCGGGCGGCCGAGCGGACGGCGAGCGGGCGGCCGCCGTCGTCGCCCGTGGCGAGGGCCTGCAGGAAGCCGGCCACGTGGCCGGGGTCGACGTCCCCGGGGGCGCGCACCCCGGCCGCCTCGAGCCAGCGACGGTAGCGGGCCAGGTCGCGCCGATAGGCGGCCAGGGTGTTCTCGGCCAGGCCCCGCTCGACGGCGAGATGGTCCAGGTGCCGGCGGAAGGGTGCCGCGAGCGCCGAGGTCTGCGGCGCGTGCGGGCTCACGCGGACCAGTCCGCCCCCGGGGCCTGCCGGTCGGGGACGAACGGCGCGTCCACGGGACGCAGGCGTCGCCAGCCCTGGGCCCGGTGGGCGCCCAGGGCCAGCACGGCGACGACGGTGGATGGGTTGTGCACCCGGCCGTCCAGGACGGCGTCGGTCACCTCGTCGACGCCGACCCACACGAGCGGCATGGCGGCCTCCTCGTCCTGCCGGGTGTGCCGCTCGCCGTCGGGGATCTCTTCGATCTGACGGGCCAGGAACACGCGGATCGCCTCGCTGGAGCCGCCCGGGGTCGTGTAGTAGTCGACGAGGGTGTGCCACTCGCGGGCGCGCAGGTCGGCCTCCTCGGCCAGCTCACGGACGGCGACCTGGTGGAGGTCCTCCCCGTCCACGTCCCGCAGGCCCGCCGGGATCTCCCACAGCTCCATGCCCACGGGGTGGCGGTACTGGCGGACGAGGGCCACCTGCTCGCGGGGGCCGGTGGTGGTGAGCTTGGTGCGGACCGCGAGGATCGCCACCGCGCCCGGGTGCACCATCAGCTCCCGGGTCAGCGGTTCCCGGGACTTGTCCGCCGGGTCCAGGCGGAACGACTCCCGGGCGATGTCCCACACTCGGCCCTCGTAGACGGTCTTCGACTTCTTCACCGGGCGGGGGACGTGCAGGTCGCGCAGGGGCGAGCGTCCCGCGGACGCGGGGATCTCAGGCATGGGGCGATCCTTTCATGTCGGGGCGGCGTCCGCGGACGGGGTCAGCCACGTTCGCGGGCGGAGGACTCGAGCAGCTCCCGGGCATGCTCGCGGGCCGCCGCGGAGTCGCCGTGCCCGGCGAGCATGCGGGCGAGCTCCTCGACCCGCTCGTCGGCCGTCAGCGTCACGACGTCGGAGGTGGTCACACCCGCGGCCGGGTCCGAGTTCTTCTCCACCCGCACGTGCCGGTCCGCGTAGGCGGCGACCTGGGGCAGGTGCGTCACGGCGATGACCTGCACGTGGCGGGCGAGCCGGGCCAGGCGGGCCCCGATCCGCACGGCGGCCTCACCGCCCACGCCGGCGTCGACCTCATCGAACACGAAGGTGGGCACCGGGTCCGTGGCGGCCAGGACCACCTCGAGGGCGAGCATCACGCGGGAGAGCTCGCCGCCGGAGGCGCCGCGGCCCAGGGGCCGGGGCTCGACGCCCGCGTGGGGGCGCAGGGCGAGCGTGACGTCCTCAGCGCCGTACGGGCCGAGACCGTCCCCGGCGACCGGCGTCAGCCCCACGTGGAACGAGGCGTCCGGCATGAACAGGGCGTGCAGCTCCTCGGTCACCGCGGTCTCGAGCCGCTCGGCGGCCTCGGTGCGCAGGGCGGTGAGGGTCGCGGCCCGCTCGCGCAGCGCGGCGTCGAGCCGGTCGACCTCCGCCTCGAGCTCCTCGAGGCGGCCGGAGTCGCCCTGCAGCTCGTCCAGGCGCGGACGCTGGGTCCGGGCCCAGTCGATCACGTCGGCGAGCTCGGGCCCGTAGAGCCGCTGCAGTCGCGTGAGCTCGGCCAGCCGCGACTGGGCCGCGTCGAGGTCGGAGGCCGCGTCGGCGTCCAGGTCAGCGGTGTAGCGGGCCAGGTCGCCGGCGATGTCCGAGAGCACGACGGCGGCCTCCGCCAGGCGCGCGGCCGCGGCGGCGAGCTCGGGGTCGTCGCCGGGGGCGGCGAGCACGGCCTGCCGCGCCGCCTCCACGAGGCTGACGGCGCCGGGGGTCTCGTCCATCGCGTCCACGTCGGGGCCGGCCAGTCGGGCGTGCGCCTCCCCCGAGGCGGCGCGCAGCTCCTCGACGTCCTCGAGCCGGCGGATGAGAGCCCGCAGCTCCTCGTCCTCCCCCTCCTGCGGCTCGGCGAGGTCGATCTCCTCGAGCGAGCGCTGGAGCGCCTCGGCTTCGCGGGCCCGCTCCTGGCGGTGGGCGGTGAGCTCCTGGCGCTCCCGACGCGCGGCGGCCCAGGCGGCGTGGTCCGCGCGGTAGGCGCGCAGGGCCGCGGCGAGCTCGGCGCCGCCGAACGCATCGAGGGCGTGCCGCTGGGCGTCGGCGCCCTGGAGGCGGACCTGGTCGTTCTGCCCGTGCACGGCCACGAGCGTGGCCCCGATCTCGGAGAGCAGGCCCACGGGCACGGAACGGCCGCCGGCCGCAGCGCGGGAACGTGTGCCCTCCCCCGACGCCGTGACGCTGCGGCTCAGGACCAGGTCGCGGGTGCCGTCGTCGCCCTCGTCCACGACCGCGCCGGCCTCCTGAGCCAGGCGGAGCGCCGCGTGGTCCGCGGCCACGCGCACGCCGGCGTCCACGACGGCACGGGACGAGCCCCGGCGGACCGCGCCCGCGTCGGCGCGAGCACCGAGCAGCAGGCCCAGGGCGGTGACCACCATGGTCTTGCCGGCGCCGGTCTCGCCGGTGACGACGGTGAAGCCGGGGTCCAGGTCCACGGTGGCCTCGCCGATCACGCCGAGCCCCGAGATCCTCAGATGGTCGATCATGCGTCCTCCCCGGGGTGACACGCCCCGCGGTCGCGGTGACGCTGGATGTCCACGGGCGAGAGCACCGACAGCGGCATGGTGGCCGGTTCGACGACGTCAGGACGCGGCCCCGCGTGCCGCGGCTCGACGGTCTCCACCGCGCGGAGCACGCCCGCCCGCTCCTGGGCGGTGACGGGGCCGCGCCAGCCGTCCGTGGGCAGCCGGAACTTGCGCACCAGCCGTTCCGCGAAGGGCGTCGGGTTGAGACGGGCCAGGCGCACCGGCTCCGCCGAACGGGACACCTCGATCCGGGCCTGCGGCGGCAGTTCGACGGTCCGCCGGCCGTCGCACCACAGCACACCGGTCTCGCGGGTGCGGGTGAGCACGTCCACGCCGATCGTGGAGCGCGGACCCACCACGAGGGGGCGGGTGAACAGGGCGTGGGCGCTGATGGGCACGCACAGCAGGGCCTCCACGGAGGGCCACACCACGGGGCCCCCGCCGGAGAAGGCGTAGGCCGTGGAGCCGGTGGGGGTGGCCAGGACGACGCCGTCGCAGCCGAAGGCCGTCAGCGGCGAGTTGTCCACGGAGACGACCACCTCGAGCATCCGCTCCCGGTGGGACTTCTCCACGGAGGCCTCGTTGAGGGCCCACGTGCGGGCCACCTCGCGGCCCTCCACGTGCACGACGACGTCCAGGGCCATGCGCTCGATCACCACGTAGGACTCCGAGGCGATCGCCTGGACGGTGCGGTGCAGGTCGGTGCGCTCGGACTCGGCGAGGAAGCCGACGTGGCCCAGGTTCACCGCCAGCAGCGGCACGTTGTGGCCGCGGACGAAGTCGGCCGCCCGCAGCACCGAGCCGTCGCCGCCGAGGACGAGGCCGAGGGTGATGTCCTCGAGCTCGCAGTCGACCCCGAGGGCCTCCGGCGCGAACTCCGGGGGGTCCCCCGCGGCCGCGCGGATGGCGGCCACGTCCTGTTCGAGCATGACGCTGACCAGGCCCTCCTCCGCGAACATGCGGGTGGCCTGCAGCGCCGCGCTGATGGCGTCCTCGCGGCCCGTGTGGGTCAGGACGAGGACGCGACGTCCGGGGGTGTAGGGCATGGTTCCTTCCGCGAGCCGGGGTGCCGGGCACTGCGATCCAGGATAGCCACGAGACCGGACGCGCGAACCGGTGGCCCTACGCCCGTGGACGGGCGGCGCCCCTCGGACGCGGGTCAGGACCAGTCGATGTGGGCGCCCCGGACCCACCCGGCGGCGCGCTCGCCGGCGTCCGGGGCCGGGCTCGTCCCGCCGGCCGGATCGTCGGCCGCGGTGGCGTCGGGACGGCGGAGCCGCAGGAAGAACTCGGCGTTCCCGTCCTGTCCGGCCAGGCCGGATCGGGCGAGGCCGCGGGGTGCGAGACCGGCGCCCAGCGCGGCCGCAGCCACCCCCACGACGGCGTCGCGGCGGGCGTCGGGATCGGTCACGACGCCGGTGCGCGGCAGGGCGCGCCGCCCGACCTCGAACTGGGGCTTGACCATGAGCAGCAGCTCCGCGCCGGGTCGGCACACGCCCGCGAGCGGGGCGAGGACGAGGCGCAGCGAGATGAAGGACAGGTCGGAGACCACCAGGTCCACCGGACCGTCGATGTCCTCGGCCGTGAGGTCGCGGACGTTGAGCCCCTCGCGCACGAGGACGCGGGGGTCGGCCCGGACGGTCGGGGCCAGCTGGTCGTGGCCCACGTCCACGGCGGCCACCCGTTCGGCGCCCCGCTCGAGGAGGACCTGGGTGAATCCGCCGGTGGAGGCCCCGGCGTCGAGCGCCCGGCGGCCGGCCACGGCGACGTCCGGGAACGCCTCGAGCGCGCTGACGAGCTTGTGGGCCGCACGGGAGACGTACCGCGGGCCCGGGTCGCGCAGGCGCAGCGTGGCGTCGGCGGCCACGCGGTCGGAGGGCCGGCGCACCGGGCGGCCGTCGAGGAGGACCTGCCCCGCGCGGATGAGCGCCGCGCCCTCCGTGCGGGAGCGGGCCAGGCCCCGGGCGGCCAGGGCGACGTCGGCGCGTGCGGTCTCAGCCACGCCGTGGGTCCGCGGAGCCCTCGGCCCCGCCGGCGAGCAGAGCGGGCAGGTGCGCACGGACCCACGTGGGCCGGTCCGGCCCGGGGGCGGCGGCCGCGGTCTCGCGCGTGTCGATGCCGGTCAGGACGAGCACCGTGTCGAACCCCGCCGCGTTGCCGCCGCGGATGTCCGTGTCCAGGCGGTCGCCGACCACGAGGGGACGGGCCAGGCCGAGGGCCTCGGCCGCCGTCCGGAACAGTCGTGGCTCGGGCTTGCCCGCCGCGACGGGCGCGGTGCCGGTGGCCCGGCCCACCGCCTCGACGAGGGCCCCGTTGCCGGGGGCGATCCCCTCCGCGCGCGGGATCGAGGTGTCCAGGTTGGTGGCGACCCAGGTGGCCCCGGCGCGCACGGCGTACGCCGCCTCCGCCAGATCGGCCCAGCCGAGACCGGGGTCGAAGCCCTGGATCACCGCGTCGGGGCGCTGCGCCGCGGACGCGACCACCTCGTAGCCCCGCTCCTCGACCACGGCGCGCAGGTACGCCGAGCCGACCACGAGCACCCGGCCGGTGCGGCGGCCGAGCGTCTCCTCGAGCAGGTCGACGCCCGCCGGTGCGGAGCCGAAGACCTGCCCCGCCTGCGCGGGCACCCCGAGCGTGCGGAGATGCTCGGCCACAGACTCCGGCGCGCGGGAGGCGTTGTTCGTCACGAACCCGACCGGCACGCCCCGTTCCTGCAGCGTCGACAGCGTCTCGACCGCCCCGGCGATCGCGCCGCCTCCGGCGTAGACGACGCCGTCCAGGTCGCAGAGCAGCCCGTCGTGACCGGCGAAGAACGTGGCGCTCACCGCTCGTCTGCCTCCGGGGCCTCGAGGGCGTCGAACAGCGACAGCTGGTTCGGGTCGACCTCGTCCGGCGCGTCGACGGCGGCCGGCGGCTCTGCGGCGGCCTCCGGCCGGGGCGCCTCGGTCGGCTCCGTGGCGGCCTCCGGCTCCTCGGCCGGGGATCCGTCCGCCGTCGGCTCCGCACCGGCCTCGGCCGCATACCGCTCGTGGCGCCGGTCGCGGGGGGACGGGCGGCGGTCCCGGGGGTCCTCGACCGGCTCGGTGTCCACGTCGATGATCTCCGGGTCCGCGAACCCGCCCACGCCGAGGGCCTTCTCCGCGACGCGCACGGCACGCGCCCAGAGCCGAGCCTCGTCGCGGCGCCCCAGGGCGAGCAGCACGTCGGCCTGGCGCTGGAACAGCCGGGGAGAGAAGGGGTAGCCGCGCCGCCGGTCCAGTTCCGGGATCTGCAGGGCCTCATGGGCACCCTGAAGGTCGCCGGCGTCCTCGCGGATGCCGGAGACGACCATGGCCAGCTCGGCCCGCGCCGCCCGGTCCAGACGCGAGGCATCCACCTCGGCGGCCAGCTGCAGGGCCTTCTCCGTGCGGCCGAGGGCACGCTCGCTATCCACCTGCGCGGCGATGTGGGTGTCATCGCCCGTCATACGCCGGTAGGTGCGGAACTCGCGCAGCGCGTCGGCGTACTCCCCCGCCGCGTAGGCGGTGAGCGCGACTGCCTCGCGCACGCGTGAGAGGCGGCCGCCCTTGCGGGACGCGGCGAGGGCGTGCTGAAACGCCAGCGCCGGGTCGACGTCCAGGTAGCGGCCGGCCATCACGAGATGCTTGGCGACCCAGCTGGCAGGACGCTCGTCAAGGCCGTTGATCTCCTTGAGCGTGCCGCGGTCGAGCTCCTGGCCCGTCACGTCCGGGTCGATGTCCGGAGAGCGCTCCTGGTCCGCACGATTCGCCGCTCGGAGGTCACCGGGATTGTGCGCGGGTCGTTCGGCGCGGTCCTCGCGACGAGGGCCCGTCGGCGCACCGCGGCGCTCGGGGCGTCCGCCCCCCTGGCCCGGGCCGCGCCGCCGGTCCTCGTGAGGCCCGCCGGAGCGGCGCCGGTCACCGGCACCGCTGCGAGGACGTCCGTCGCGGTCACCACCACGACGCCGGCCATCACCGCCACCACGGGGCCCGCGGCCCTCGGATCCGCGGTCCTCGCGGCGCTCTCGGGGGGTGTCCTCAGCCATGGTGTCCTTCCTGGGCGTCACGCCGCGACGGTCCGCGGGAACGCGGTCTCTGTTCCTCATGTGCCGGCCTCGCGGCCGGGTCCTCAGGGGACCAGGCTAGTGCCCGGAGCCTGTGGCAGACCGTCCTTGCGGAGAAAACAGTCCAGAAATGCGGGAAGGGCCTCGCACCAACGGTGCGAGGCCCTCCCTCAAAGAATGTCCGGCGGCGACCTACTCTCCCACAACCTCCCGGCTGCAGTACCATCGGCGCTGTGGGCCTTAGCTTCCGGGTTCGGAATGGAACCGGGCGTTTCCCCCACGCTATGACCGCCGTAACCCTAACCCCACACCACCACCCTCAACACGGGCAACAGCAGGGAAACCTACGGGTCACACAACAGTGACACTATTCAACTCAAAACACCTCAACCACCCACCAACAAGCAGACAGCCGGTTGCAATCAGACAACCGCACAGTGGACGCGAACACCAACCCATCACCTTGAAGCAAGCAATAGGATAAGAGTGTGTGTAAGTCATCGGCCTATTAGTACTGGTCAGCTTCACGAGTCTTCAGTCCTCGCTTCCACATCC
>NZ_JASDCZ010000089.1:0-9317 GCF_030407635.1 Micrococcus sp. APC 4021 | reverse complement strand
GCGCGGCGTCGACGGCGGCCCGCTCGGCCGCGGCGGGGTCCACGGGGTCGGAGCCGATCGGGTGCAGGCCCGGGGCGGGGGCGTCGGCCGGACGGGGCTCGGTCACGGGGCGGTCCTCTCTCGGCGGTCGGACGGGGCGTGCGCCGGGACGAGCAGCGCGACGGGCAGGGTGCTGAGCAGTTCGTCGAGGCGCACGGCGCCGCGCGCGTCCGGGTGGACGGGGTGGCCGGTGACGGCGTCCTCCCACCGCCCAGCCGGCACGGTCACGACGGTCTGGCCCCAGCCACCCGCGGCCGCGAGGCGGACGGGCCAGCGCGTGGCCACGGCGAGCGCCCCGCCCCGGTCGAACGCGATCGCGTGTTCGGCGGCGGGGCCGGAGACGTCGAGCGGGCGGTGGCCGGTGAACAGCTCGGGCCGGTCGCGGCGGGCGCGCAGCACGCCGGCCACGACGGCCAGCTTGGCGGCGGCGGGGTCGTCGAGGCCGGGCGTGTGGCCGGCGTCGAGGCGGTCCAGCAGGTCGGCCCGGGCCGCGAAGTCCACGGGGCGGCGGTTGTCCGGGTCCACGAGGGTGGGGAAGGGCACCTCCGTGCCCTGGTAGACGTCGGGGACGCCGGGGGCGGCGAGCTGGACGAGCTTGTGGCCGAGCTGGACCACCAGGCCGGGCTCGGCGATGCGGTCCGCGACGGCCTGGAGCACGCCCCGGGCAGGCCCCTCGGGGGAGGTGACGGCGGCGGCGAGTGCGGCGAGCCGGGCCTCGAACTCGGGGTCCTGGTCCGTCCAGGTGGTGGCCAGGGCCGCCTCGCGGGAGGCCTTCTGCAGGAAGCCGAGGATCCGCTCCTCCTCCGGCGTGGTGCCGTCCGTGGGCCAGACCCCCACGATGGACTCCCAGAGCAGCCGCTCCGCGTCGGGGTGGCCGAGCGGGTGGAGGCGCCTCAGCTCCGCGAGCTCGGCGGCCCAGCGGTCGGGCTCCTCGGCGAGCACGGCGATGCGGGCGCGCACGTCCTCGCCGCGCTTGGTGTCGTGGGTGCTCAGGGTGGTCATGGCCGTCGGCCAGGCGGCCTGGCGCGCCTGCTGGGCGGCGTGGAAGTCGGCCAGGGACAGGGCGACGTGGGAGGGGTCTCCGCCGACCTCGTTCAGATTGGCCCACCGGGTGTACCGGTAGAAGGACCGGTCCTCGACGCCCTTGGCCATCACCATGCCGGAGGTCTGCTGGAACCGGCGGGCCACGGGCGAGTCCGGGTCGGTCAGCTCGGGCCGCAGGTCGCCGAGCACGTCGGCGAGGGCCGGCTCCGCCGCGGCCGCGTCCGCCAGCGCGCCCTCGAGCACGGCCAGGCCCACGGGCAGGTAGGTGCGGTACACGGGCAGGCGGGCGAGCACGGCGGCGAACGCGGCGGCCACGTCCTCGTCCGGGTGGGCACCGAGGGCGTGCACGGCGCGGACCTCCCGGACCAGCCGGGCGGTCTCGGCCGCGAGGGAGCCGGTGGCCACGTCGTGCTTGGCCCGCACCACGGCCTCGTCCCACTCCCGACGACGGCGCGCGTCCTCGGCCTCATCGCCCGCGGCGTCGGGGTGCATGAAGACGCGTTCGACCTCGCCGAGCGCGTCGTAGCCGGTGGTCCCGTCCACGGGCCAGTCCGCGGGCAGCGCCTCACCGGGCTCGAGGATCTTCTCCACCACGAGGTAGCCCTCCGGGAGCACGTGGGAGCGCAGGCGTCGCGCGTAGCCGGCCGGGTCCGCCAGGCCGTCCGGGTGGTCCACGCGCAGCCCGTCCACGAGCCCTTCGCGGACCCAGCGGGCGGGTTCGGCATGGACGGCGTCGAAGACCTCGGGCTCCTCCACCCGGACGCCCGCGAGCGTGGTGACGGTGAAGAACCGGCGGTAGTTCAGCTCGGCGTCGCCGCGGCGCCAGCCGACCAGCCGGTAGTGCTGGCGCTCGTGCACGGCGCGGGCCAGGCGGACCTGCTCCGCGGTCGGCTCCTTCGCCGGGTCCGCCGCCGCGAAGACCTCCGCGGCGCGCAGCCCGGTCTCCGCCTCGGCCGCCTCGAGCGATCCGGGGGCGAGGGGGTAGACGTTGTCCCAGTAGCGCAGACGGCCGCCCTCGGCGTCGACGACGAGACGGTCCAGTTCCGCGTCCGCGTCCCCGTCAGGGCCGTCTCCCAGCACGGGGATGAGCAGGGACCCGCCGCCGGCCGCCCAGTCCACGTCGAACCACGCCGCATGCGCCGCCTCGGGACCGTGGGTGAGCACGTCCCACCACGCCGGATTGGCCTGGGGCGTGGCCACGCCCACGTGGTTCGGCACGATGTCCACGAGCACGCCCATGCCCGCCTCGTGCGCGGCGCGCGCGACCATGTCCAGCCCCTCGGCCCCGCCGCGGGCGGCGTCCAGCCGGGTGGGGTCCACGACGTCGTACCCGTGGTCGGAGCCGGGCTCGGCCTCGAGCAGCGGCGAGAGGTAGAGCCAGTCCACGCCCAGGCGCCGCAGATAGGGCACGAGCCCGGCCACGGACTCCAGCGGCAGATCCGGGCTGACCTGGAGCCGGTAGGTGGACGCGGGGGCGGAACGGACGGTCGAGGTGCTCACGCGGCGACGCTAACAGAGGCCCCCGACGCGGCATCAGGCCCGACGGGCCGGGGCGGGAAGGTCAACGCGTCTCGACCGGACGGGCGAAGATGTCCTCCCCGACGACGGGCTCGCCCGAGGACTCCAGCAGGACCATCTCGTCGCGCAGCACGGTGCCGTCGGCCTGGGTCAGATCGGCCACGAAGCCGGGGCCGGACTGGCGGATGCGGTCCACCGCGGTGTAGCCGTACTTCGCCTCGAGGTTGCCGCGGAACGCGTCCAGACCCTGGACGTGCAGGACGGCGCCCGTCGCGCCGAGGGCGACGGCGGCCGCGAGCGCGACAGCCCCGACCCCGCGCTGGGTGCGGGTGTCCTCGAGGAGTCCGATCTCCGGGTTGCGGCCGTGGGTCGCGGCGAAGCGCCGGTGCCGCCGGGCACGCCACAGGCCGACGACCACGAGCGTGCCGCCGACCACGAGGGTCAGTGAGGCCAGCCAGTAGAGGATCCAGGGGGTCACGAGGTCGACGTTCGCAAAGTCCATGTCCCAGTGTGACACAGGCCTCACTCCGGCGGGAGGGCACGCGGCCGGTCGCGCCTCGTCAAGGCAGCGGCCGGCCCCGCGCCGCGGTCCACAGGCGGTGCCACTGCGCGGAGTCCATCGCCTCGGCCACGGAGGCCGCCTCGGCGCACGCGGCGACGCGCTCCGGGTCCTGGGTGCCGATCACGGGCCGCACGCCCCACGGCAGGCGCAGCAGCCAGGCGAGCACCACGGCCTCCCGGCTGACGCCCAGCTCCGCCGCGACCTCGCCGACGACGCCGGCCGCGCCGTCGTCGCCGGAGCTGAACCGACCCTGCCCCAGCGGACCCCAGGCCTGCAGCTCGATCCCCTCCGCGGCGCACACCGGGCCGAGGCGCCCGGCGTCGGCGTCCGCGGGGGCGTCCGGGTGGTTGGCGAGCACGACCGCCTCCACGAGGGTGCGGTGGTGCAGGCCGAGCTCGACCTGGACGCACGCCAGCCCGGTCCCGTCCGCCGCCTGGCTCTCGAGCTCGCGCTGGAACTCGAGGACGCGGCCCACGCCGAGGTTGGAGACGCCCAGCTTGCCGACCAGGCCCGCCTCCCGCGCGTCGAGGAAGGCGCGCACGGTGTCGGCCACGGGCGTGAGGACGTCGGGCCGGTGGATGATCAGGGTGTCCACGCGCTGCTCGCCGAGGCGGGACAGCGAGCCCTCCAGCGAGGCGCGCACGTGCTCGGGCGAGGAGTCGTAGCGGGTCAGACGCCGCCCGGCCGGGTCCGTCTCGTGCAGGACGATCCCGCACTTGGTCTGCACCTTCAGGGCGGAGCGCTCCTCGTAGGGCAGCTCGTGCAGCAGCCGGCCGGCGGTCTCCTCGGAGCGGCCGGCCCCGTAGATGTCCGCGGTGTCCAGCAGGTCGACGCCGGCCTCGATCCCGGCGCGCAGGGCGCGGCGGGCACGCTCCACGGCCGCCTCGGCCTGCGCTGCGCCCGCGGGCCCCTCCGGCCTCGCCCCCGGGTCGGCGTCCGGGGGCGGCGGGGGAACGGACCCCCAGGCCATGGTCCCGAGGACGATCGGGGTGGCCGGAGTCGGGTCGAGGTCGAGCGGCGGATGCGTGGGGGCTGTGCTCATGGCCTCACCGTCTCACGTCCGCCCGCCCCGGGTCCGGACCCGCCGCCCTGTGATGGGATGGGTCCATGAAGCTCGCCACGTTCCGCCAGCCCGACTCCGACGCCGCCTACCCCGGCGCCACGTTCGCCGCGGTCATCACCTCCGTGCACCCCGAGGACCCCGAGGTCGCCGTGCGCGCCGTCGCCCTGCCGGACTGTCGCGACGTCGGCGAGTACCTCACCGCCACGCCGGAGGAGCAGCGGGAGATGGTGGAGGGTGCCCTCCGCGCGGCGCAGGCCGACCGGTCCCTCCTGCTGGACACCTCCGGCCTCGTCTACGACACGCTCGTGCCCTTCCCCACCAAGGTGTTCTGCGTGGGCCTGAACTACACGAACCACATCGACGAGACGGGCCTGGAGCGCCCCGAGCATCCGACGCTGTTCGCGAAGTTCCCGCAGTCCCTCACGGGTGCGCTGGACCCGATCGAGGTCCCCGAGGAGGACCACCGGGTCGACTACGAGGGCGAGCTGTGCATCGTGGTCGGGGAGCCGGGCCGGCGCATCGCCGTCGAGGACGCCCCGGAGCACATCGCGGGCTACGCGGTGGCCAACGACATCTCCATGCGCGGCTTCCAGGGCCGCACCTCCGAGTGGCTGCAGGGCAAGGTGTGGGAGGCCTCGACGCCCGTGGGTCCGTGGCTGGTCACCCCGGAAGAGTTCCCGGCGGACGCGCGCGTCCTCACGCACGTCAACGGTGAGCTGCGTCAGGAGGACAGGGTCGCCGACGTCGTCTTCTCCCCCGCCGAGCTGGTCTCCTACGCCTCGCAGCTGATCACCCTGAACCCGGGTGACCTGATCCTGACCGGCACGCCCGCAGGGGTCGCCCTGGCCCGCCGGGACGCCGAGGGCCGCCGCCCGTGGCTGCGTCCCGACGACGTCGTCGAGGTGGAGATCACCGGGCTGGGACGCCAGCGCAATGAGCTCGTCTGAGGCGGCGCCGGCGGACGCCCTGCCCCGCGTCGTCGGCATCCTCGGTGCGGGGCGGGCGGGCACCGCGCTGGCACGTGCGATCGCGCGCATCCCCCGCCTCTCCCCGGGCACGGCCGCCCCGCGGGTGATGGTCGCGGGCACGCGGCGCCCCGCGGCGGTCCAGCGCCACCTGACGATCTACGCGCCCAAGGCCGTCGCCGTGTCGGCCGAGGACCTGGCGGCGGAGGCGGAGCTCGTCGTCGTGGCCGTGCCGCGCGAGGCGCTCGACGACGTCGACCCGCTCGCCCTCGCCGGGCCGGCAACGCGCGCCGTGGTGGACCTGACCAACACGTGGGGGGACGAGCCGGTCCCGGCGTGGCTCGACGACGACGGCGCGCCCGGCTCCGTCCGGATCGCCGCGCGCTGGGCCGCCGCGGGGCTGTGCGTGCCCGTCGTGCGCGCGTTCTCGGAGATCTCGCACCACGACCTGGAGGATGCCGGGCGTGCCACGGCCCCGCGCCGCGCCCTCGCGGTGGGCACCGAGCGGACTGACGCGGCGCCCGAGCCGGCCGCGGTCGCCGCCGCGCGCGACACGGTGGTCGCCCTCGTCACCGCGATGGGCTTCGACGCGGTCCCCTACACGGGCCTCGACCGGGCCGGGGTCCTCGAGCCGGGGGCGGCGGGGTTCGGCACCGCGCACGATGCCGGCCGGCTCGCCGCGCTGCTCGCCGACGCGCCCACCGGCTGAGGCGCCACCCGCCCGGCGGTACCTAGGCTGGGCGGGACCGCCGACCCGTCCAGGAGGCCCCGTGACCCGTCCGCCGCACCGCATCGCCCGCCGCACGCTCACCGCGGTCGCCCTGTCCGCCGCCGCCCTCACCGGACCGGCGGCGTCCGCCACCGTCGTCGCCCTGCCGGTCACGGCGGGGGTGACGGGCGCCGTCGTCGCCGCCGCGCCGCAGGCCCACGCCGTGGCCTGGGACCAGGTGGAGCTCGTGGATGACGCGGGCGTGATCGACCCCGCCCAGCTGCGCCGAGACCTGGCGGGGATCGAGTTCCGGGAGCCGACCCGCGTCGCCGTGGTCACCGAGCGCGGCCCGGACCTGTCCGCGCTGGACGACGACCGCGCGTCTCAGGCGTTCAACGGGCGGGTGCTCGAGCGGGCTCGCGCCGAGTACCCGGACTGGATCAGCGCGGACGGCCAGAAATGGGCCGACGACCTCGTGATCGTGGCGCTCGACCCGGACAACCGGTTGATCGGGGTGTACGTGGGCCAGGACCGGATGCTCAGCACGGACCGGCTGCGGGAGGTGCGCGAGGCCGGACACGAGGCGGCCCGTGCGGCCCGGTGGACGGACACGGTCGTGGAGGTGACGGACGCCGCCGCCGAGCTGATCGGGCGCCCCTGGTGGCAGGCTCCCGAACTGTGGTTCGGCGCGGGGATCGTCGGTGTGGCGGGCGGCGGCGCCGCGGCCGCGGCGCTCGCGAGCCGACGGCGTCGCCGCCGCCGGACGGCCGACCTGCTGGCCGAGGCCCGCACCCACCTGACCTCCGTCACCCTGGAGATGGACGCCACCGAGGTGAACGCGTCCACGGTGCCCGAGGACTCGCCCCACGCGGCCGCGCTGATGGAGCGCTTCCGCGGCTTCCGGCGCCAGGCGCTCGACGCGTCGGCGGAGCTGGACCGCCTCGAGGCCCTGCCGGAGCGCAGCCTGCATCGCACGGAGCACGCCCGGGCCGCGGAGGACATCCGGGACCGCGCCCGTGAGCTCGACCGCCTCGACGACGCCGTGGCCGCGGCGAACACCTTCCTCAACCGCCACCCGGGGTGGCCGGCGGCGTGGGACCAGCAGACCGCCCCGCTGCGGGCCGACCTGGACGCCGTCGGCGCGCTGGCCTCCTCCGTCGGCTCCGCCGGGCCCGTCCGATCCGCCGTCGCCGCGCTGGAGTCCTTCCGCACCGAGGCCCAGGACCGACTCGAGGCGCTGGGCGCGGACCTCCAGGACGAGCGCCTGACCCCGGCCGCGGCGCTGGGCGAGCTGGATGCGCTGCGGCGTCGCCTGACCGGGCTGGTCTCCGCCCTCGCCGACGCCGAGGTGGCGGCCTTCGGCAAGGACGAGGCCGAGCGTGAGCTGCTGCGCGACGAGCTGCGCACGCACCGTGGCCCGGCCCGGTCCGCGCGCGGCTCGATCCTGGACTCCGCGCTGCCGGCGGATGCCTACTGGACGGTGGTGGCCTTCACCACGGGCCACCAGGCCGGCGAGCGGTCCGTCCAGGACCACCGCCAGGCGCAGTCCAGCTCCTCCGGGACCGGCTACGGATCCTCGGGCGGCTCGTTCTCCGGGGCGGGCTCGTCCGGCCGATTCTGAGCCGGCCGGGGCCGGATCTGAGCCGGAAGCTCGTCCGGGGCCGGCACCCGGCCCCTGGCCCACCGCCCCGTTCTGCGAGCCAGTGAAGGACCATGACCGCCGCTGACACCCCCGCACCCCGCCAGGACCCCCTCGCGTTCTTCCTCGACAAGGCCGTGCCCGAGGCATGGCACGCGGTCGGGCCGCTGGCCTCGGCCGCGCGCGGCGCCGCCGAGCAGGCCGGACTGGACCGGCAGCTCGTGGAGCTCGTGAACCTCCGGGTCTCCCAGCTCAACGGCTGCGTGTTCTGCCTGGACCGGCACACCCGCCAGGGTGCCGACGCCGGTCTGAGCGTGCAGCGCCTGGGGCTGCTGCCGGCGTGGCGTGAGGCCGGGGCCGTGTACTCGGAGCAGGAGCGCGCCGCACTCGAGCTCGCCGAGGCGGTCACGGACCTCCCCGAGCAGGAGCAGCTGAACTACGTGCAGGCCTCCACGGCCGCCGCGCTCACGGACGCCCAGTCCGCGGCCGTGCAGTGGGTCGCGATGGTGATGAACCTGACGAACCGCATCTCGATCCTGTCTCACCACCCCGTGCGGCGCCGGGACGGCTGACCCCTTCCCCGTCGCCGGCCCGGCGGCGGGGTCCACCCAGGAACGAGAGGACCGACCATGACCGAGCAGACCCCCAGCCTGGAGCACCCGCAGGTCCGCAAGAACGGGGAGAGGTACGAGATCGTCGTCGATGACGCGGGCACGGTGGCCGGCTTCACGACGGCGATCGACGACGACACCGCCGACGGCCCGGCCCAGCGGATCTTCCCGCACACCAAGGTCGACCACGAGTACGAGGGCCGGGGCCTGGCCTCGACCCTCGTGCGCGAGGCGCTGAAGGACACCGTGGCCGCGGGCCGCCGGGTCGTCCCCGTCTGCCCGTACGTGAAGGACTGGGTGGACGAACACGACGACGTGGCCGGCGAAGTGGACCCGGCGCGCCCCGAGCATCTCCGGTTCCTGGAGTCCCGCCAGGACTGACGCACCGCACCCGGTGAGCACCCGGAGACGAGAAGAGCCCCCGCCGATCCGGCGGGGGCTCTTTCTGGTCGGGGTGACAGGATTTGAACCTGCGGCCTCGTCGTCCCGAACGACGCGCGCTACCAAGCTGCGCCACACCCCGTTGGAGGTCTCAGACCTGAATCCAACAGAGAGCGACTATACCAGCCACACCGGGTGCCGCCAAACCGAGATGCGGGGCAGAATCTCACGCGTGAGACCTCTGCGCACCCCGCGAATCCGAGAGAGGCCGGCATGAGCTGGTGGCCGTTCCCGCGTTCCTCCGCGAGCCCCTCCCCCGACGACGACGGCGCCCCGGCCGCCGCCGAGCTCGAGGAGGCCGTGGCCGCCCTGCGACAGCTGTTGCGCGCGGAGCGGCACCGACTGCGCCCGGACAGCTGGGCCCTCGCGTGGGAGATGGTCGAGCACGCCGCCGAGTACGCGCCAGCCTGGACTCGCCTGCAGCGCACACGGCCCGTGGAGACCCAGGAGCTCGTGATCGCCCTCACCGGGCGCTTGGAGCCGCTGCTGCGCGACTTCCTCGCACTCCCCGACTCGGAGAAGCCGGCCCATGCCGACGCCGTGCACGCGCGCCTTCGGGAGCAGGGCACGGAGCACGGCCGGCTGCGCCGCCGACTCACCCGCGCGCTCACGGCACGACTGCGGGCCGGCGAGGAGCTCTGAGCGCCGCGGGGGGGTGCCTCTATGGTTTTCGTCAAGCCGCGAGAGCGACTGATGATGGTGCTGGCGGGGCGGTCGGATCTTGAT
>NZ_JASDCZ010000088.1:0-9401 GCF_030407635.1 Micrococcus sp. APC 4021 | reverse complement strand
TCCCACGGTGACCGCGTCCGTGAAGGGGACGGTGTTGGCGACCGGGGAGGGTTACACCACTATCAGGGACTCAACTCCGCCCGCATCTACCGCAGGATCCCCCGCGGCGCGACGCTCGACGTGTTCGCCCTGGACATGCGCACCCACAAGGGTGAGAACACCCCGGGTCTCGAGACCCACGAGACCCCGATCCTGGGCGAGGAGCAGCTGCAGTGGCTCATCCGCGGGCTGCGCGCGTCGACCGCCACGTGGAAGGTCATCGCCAACGACCTGCCGCTGGGCCTGATCGTCCCCGACGGCACGGGGCAGGAGTCCCTGTCCAACGGCGACGACGGCGCCCCGCTGGGCCGCGAGCTGGAGATCGCCCGCCTCCTGAAGGCGATCAAGGACCACGGCGTGAAGAACGTCGTGTTCCTCACCGGCGACGTCCACTACTGCGCGGCGCACCACTACTCCCCCGACCGCGCGGCGTTCACCGACTTCGAGCCGTTCTGGGAGTTCGTGGCCGGCCCCATCAACGCCGGATCGTTCGGCCCGAACACGCTGGACGGCACCTTCGGCCCGCGCCTGGACTTCGAGGCGCACGGGCCGGTCATGGGCTCACCGCGCTCCGGCGAGCACCAGTACTTCGGCCACGTCGAGATCCCCGAGGACGGCCGCGAGTTCCGAGTGCGTCTGATCAACGCCGCCGGCCGGACGGTCTACTCGCGCACGCTGACGGCGGCCTGATTCTGCGGGCCGTCAGTCGGTGATCAGGCCCTCCTCGCGGAGCCAGTCCCACGCGACCTGGGTGGGCTCCTCGCCGTCGACGTCCACCCGCGCGTTCAGGCGCGCGGCCGTCGCGTTGTCCAGGCGCGCGGTCACGGGCGCCAGCAGGTCGGCGATCTCGGGGTGCTGGGCCAGGACCTCCTCGCGCACGATGGGGGCCGCGTTGTACTTCGGGAAGAAGCTCAGCGGGTCCTGCAGGGTCGTCAGGTCCAGCGCGGCGATCCGCCCGTCCGTGGCGTACGCCTCCCCGAAGGTGCACGACCCGTCCGCCACCGCGGCGAACACCGCCCCGATGTCCATCTGGCGCAGCCGGGATCCGGTGGGCCGTTCGATCCCGTAGGACTCGAGCATGGGCAGGAACCCGTCGTTGCGGGCGGCGAACTCGGCGCTCACGCAGAAGGACTGCTCCTCCGCGGGGAGGTCCTTGATGTCCGCGAGCGTCTCCAGGCCGAGCTCCTCCGCCCGGTCCTGGCGCACGGAGAAGGTGTAGGTGTTGTCGAGTTCGGCCGGCGGCAGCCACACCAGGCCCTGCTGCGCGTCCTCGTCCCGGACCGCGGCCCACTGCGCCTGGGCGTCCGGGATCGGATCGGTGTGGCCCAGGTACGTGATCCAGGCCGTCCCCGTGTAGTCCCACTCGACGTCCACGACGCCGGCGACCTGGGCCTGGCGCGCACTGAGCGAACCCGGCATGTTGGTCAGATCCTCGACGTCGGCCCCCGCGGAGCGCAGCAGGATCGCGGTGATCTTGCCGAGCACGACGCCCTCGTTGAAGTTCTTGGAGCCCACCGCCACGTGGGCGCCCTCGAGGTCGATCCCGGCGACGTCGCCGGCGGGCGTGCCCGAGGGCAGGTAGCCGCCGGCGGTGCTCAGCCCGCACCCGGACAGGACCAGGGAGGCCGCCAGGCCGAGCGCGGCGAGCGCGGCACGAGCGGGGGTCCGGCCGCGGCGGCGGGATGGGGTGGTCGCGCGCGGGGTGGTCATGCGAGCCCCCTCGGGGTGGCCAGCGTCTCGACGAGGCGGCCGATCCACTCGATCATCAGGGCGAGGGCGGCCACGAGGATCGCCCCCGAGACGAGCAGCGGGAAACGGAACAGGACGATCCCGGTCTGGATGAGCAGGCCGAGGCCGCCGGCGTCGATGAACGTCGCGAACGCCCCGGTGCCCACCAGCAGCACCAGGGCGGTCCGCAGACCCGCCATGATCACGGGCAGGGCCAGGGGCAGCTCCACCCGGAGCAGGGTCTGCAGCGGCGACATGCCCATGCCGCGGGCCGCCTCGACGACGGTGGGGTCGACGCCCCGCAGCCCGGCCAGCGTGTTGGCCAGCACGGGCAGGAACGCGTAGAGGGACAGGGCCAGGACGGCGACCCGGAAGCCGAACCCCCACGCCATGGCGAGCAGGACGATCACACCGATCACGGGGGCGGCCTGACCGGCGTTGGCCAGCCCCATGGCGACGGGGGTGAACCGCCGGGCGGCGGGGCGGCTCAGCAGCACGCCGAGCGGGACGGCCGTCGCCACGACCAGAACGGTGGACACGCCGACGAGGGCCAGGTGCTCGGCGGTGAGGCGCAGGACGGTGGGCCAGGTCAGCAGCCGGGCCTCGACGTCGTCGAGGGCGGCTCCGCGCACCCAGACGGTCCACCCGATCAGCAGGGCGGCCACCAGCAGCGGCAGGCCGATCAGGAGCAGGCGGTCTTCGGCGGAGGCCGAACGCAGCCGGGCGATCATGGCTGAGCCTGCTCGTCGGCGGCGCGGGCGTGCGCGCGCAGTGTCGGATAGTCGAGCAGACCGATGACCGTGCCATCACGGACCACGGCGATCTCCTCCGTCGGGGCCATGACCAGCGCCGCGAGGGCTTCGCTGATCGGGGTGGCCGCGTCGAGCACGGGCCCGCCCGGCAGCGGGCCCGTCGGGTGGTGTGCGATCGGGCGCAGCGGCAGCGAGTCGACCGACCGCAGCCCCAGCCGCTTGAGCCCCGCCCCCGACCCCACGAGGTCGGCCACGAACTCGGTGGCCGGCCGAGCCAGGACCTCTTCGGGGGTGGCGTACTGGGCCACGTGCGCGCCGGGTTCGAGCACCAGGATCCGGTCGCCCAGGAGCACGGCCTCGTCCACGTCGTGGGTGACCATCACGATGGTCTTGCCCACCCTGGCCTGGATGTCGAGCATCTCCTGCTGCAGGCGCTCGCGGGTGAGGGGGTCCACGGCGCCGAAGGGCTCGTCCATGAGCAGCACGGGAGGATCCGCCGCGAGGCCCCGGGCCACGCCGACGCGCTGCTGCTGTCCGCCGGACAGCTCGCGCGGGAAACGGTCTCGATAGATCGCCGGGTCCAGGCCGACCAGGTCGAGCAGCTCGTCCACGCGGTCGGCGATGCGCCGGCGGTCCCACTTGAGCAGGCGCGGCACCAGGCCGACGTTCTCGGCGACGGACAGGTGGGGCATCATCCCGCCACCCTGCACGACGTAGCCGATCTGACGGCGCAGCCGGGTGGGGTCACGGCGTGTGATGTCCTCCCCGCCGATCAGGATCCGCCCGGAGGTGGGCTCGATGAGGCGGTTGATCATCTTCAGCGAGGTGGTCTTGCCGCAGCCGGACGGACCGACGAACACCACCGTCTCCCCCGCGGGGATGACGAGGTCCAGGGCGTCCACGGCGGGACGGTCCTGCCCCGGATAGAGCTTCGTCAGGGACTCGAGACGGATCTCGGCCCCGGCGTCACGGTCGGTGCTCATGCGCGCAGTCCCTTCGAGATGGTGAGCCGGCCGAGCAGCACGAGCAGCCCGTCCAGGACGAGGGCGACGACGACGATGCCGAGGGTGCCCACGAGGGCGTAGTTCAACGCGTTGGCGCCGCCCAGGGAGACCAGCCCCGTGAAGATGTACGAGCCCAGTCCGGGCCCCAGGACGTAGGCCGCGACCGCGGCCACGCCCATGCCGAGCTGGCCCGCGACCCGGATGCCGGTGAGGATCACGGGCCAGGCCAGCGGGAGACGCACCCGGGTGAACAGCGCCACCGGCCCCATGCCCATCCCCCGGGCGGCCTCCAGCACCTCCGGGTCCACGCCGCGCAGACCCACGAGCGCGTTGCGGAGGATGGGCAGCAGGGCATAGAAGACCACCACCACGACGGCCGGGACGGTCCCGATGCCCACCAGGGGGATCAGGACGCCGATGAGCGCGAAGGAGGGCAGGGTCAGCCCGACGGCCGTGAAGGCGTTCGCGATCGGGGTCAGGGCCTTGATCCGCGTGGCGATCACGGCCAGCGCGATGGCGAGCACGGTGGCGATGGCCAGCGCCTGCAGCACGAGCCACCCGTGCTGCCACGCCCGGAAGAGGATGTCGGGCCAGCGTGAGGCGAGGAACTCGCTCATGCGGCCTCCACGCCGGCAGCGCACCCCTGGGCGGCCCGGGCGTCTGCGGGGCGGGGCAGGACCGTCATCGTCGTCTCCTTCGGTCCGGGTGGGTCGGGCGTGCTCTTGCACGCTCCCCGAGATGGTGGCGCTCCCTGTGTTCTGCGCCACGAAGGGGGTCACCGGCACCGCCAAGGATGGCCTACCGACCGGGCGACGGGCAGGACGGCCTGCGCTAGCGTGTCGGCCATGTCTCGCTCCCACTCCGACGCCCTCGACGCGTCCGGCCCCGACTCCGGGGGCGCCGTCGCCGTGCCCCGCCGCCGCTTCGGCCTGCTGCCCCGCATCCTCGTCGCGATCGTGGCCGGCGTCCTCGTCGGCCTGGTCGCGCCGACCTGGCTCGTGCAGGCCTTCGCCACCTTCAACGGGCTGTTCTCGAACTTCCTGGGTTTCATCGTCCCGGTGCTGATCCTGGCGCTCGTCGCCCCCGCCATCGGCGACATCGGCCGGGGCGCGGGGAAGCTGCTGGCCCTGACCGGCGGCATCGCCTACGGCTCCACCCTGGTCGGCGGCTTCGGCGCCCTGCTGGTCTGCCTGCTCGTCTTCCCGCTGATCCTCACGCCCGGGTCCTTCGAGGGGATGGCCAACCCCGAGGACGCGCTGCTCGGCCCGCTGTTCGAGGTGCAGATGGACCCGCCCTTCGGCGTGATGACGGCCCTGCTGCTCGCGTTCGTGCTCGGCATCGGCCTGACGATGCTGCCGCGCGGCGCCCTGCACGAGAGCTTCGACCAGCTGCGATCGATCATCGAGCGGGTCGTCATGGGCCTGATCGTGCCGCTGCTGCCCGTCTACATCTTCGGCGTGTTCCTGAACATGACCGCCGCCGGCGAGGTCTTCAAGGTCATCACCACGTTCCTCGGCGTGATCCTGCTGGTCTTCGGCCTCACCGTGGTGCTGCTGCTCCTCCAGTACGTCGTCGCGGGCGCGATCGCGGGCCGCAACCCGTTCACGGCACTGAAGACGATGCTGCCGGCCTACGCGACGGCCCTGGGCACCTCGTCCTCGGCGGCGACCATCCCGGTGACCCTGCGCCAGACCCTGCTGCTCGGCGTGCGCCGGCCGATCGCCTCGTTCGTCGTGCCGCTGTGCGCGACGATCCACCTGGCCGGCTCCACCGTGAAGATCGTCTCGTTCTCCATCGCGGTGCTGTTCCTCTCGGGCCAGTCGATCGACGTCCCGGTGTTCGTGGGCTTCATCTTCATGCTGGGCGTCACCATGGTCGCGGCGCCCGGCGTGCCCGGCGGCGCGATCGTGGCGGCCTCGGGCCTGCTGACCTCGATGCTCGGCTTCACCGAGCCGCAGGTCGCGCTCATGGTCGCCACGTACATCGCCATCGACTCCTTCGGCACCGCCACCAACGTGACCGGCGACGCCGCCATCGCGATGATCGTCGACAAGATCGCCGGAGACCGTCTCATCGAGGACTCCGAGGACGAGGGCCTGGAGCGCCTCGACGACGAGGGGGCCGCGACCGGCGCCGACGCCGGCTGACCCGCCCCGCACACACCACGGCCCCCTCCCTGTCTGCAGCTCAGGGAGGGGGCCGTCGTCGGGACGGGCGGTGTCAGCCGCGCAGATCCCGCTCCGCCTCGGCGCGCACCGCGCGCCGCTGCCCCGGGGAACGCACGACGACGTCGCTCATCTCCTCGAGCGTCTTGCCCTTGGTCTCGGGGACGAAGGCCGCCACGAAGGCCAGGGACAGCGCCGCCATGACCGCGTACAGACCGTAGGCGAGGGTCAGGCCGATGTCCGCCAACCACGGGAACGTGGTGGAGACGGTGAAGTTCGCCGCCCACTGCGCGGCGGCGGCCACGGCGAGCGCGCCGGCGCGGATGCGGTTCGGGAACATCTCGCCCAGCAGCACCCAGACCAGCGGACCCCAGGTGGCGCCGAAGAACACCACGAAGGCGTTCGCGGCCACCAGCGCCACCGTGGACCACGGCTGCGGCAGGGAGACGGACTCGGCGCCGCCGGTCTGCGCGAAGGAGAAGGCCAGTGCCATCAGGCCGAGGCTGACCGTCATGCCGGCGGAGCCGGCGATCAGCATGGGGCGACGGCCGACGCGGTCCACCAGGGCGATCGCGATGAGGGTGACGGCGATGTTCGTGACCGAGGTGATCACGGTGACCGTGAGGGCGTCCGACTCCCCGAAGCCCACCGAACGCCACAGGGTGGTGGAGTAGTAGAAGATCACGTTGATGCCCACGGCCTGCTGGAAGACGGAGAGCAGGATGCCGATCCACACGATCGGCTGCAGGCCCGCCGACGGTCCGCGCAGGTCCGCCAGCGACTCGCGGCGCTCCGAGTCCAGCGAGCGCCGGATGTCCTCGATCATCAGGTTCACCCGGTCCACGCCGGTGAACTCGTGCAGGACCTCGGCCGCCTCGTCCGTGCGGCCGCGGGCGACCAGGTAGCGCGGGGACTCCGGCAGCTTCAGGGCGAACAGGCCGTACAGCACCGCCGGGACGGTCTCGGCCAGGAACATCCAGCGCCAGGCGTCGACGCCGAGCCAGAACGGCTGCGCCGCTCCCCCGGCCATCGTCGCGAAGAGCGCGTCCGTGAGCAGCGCGGCGAAGATGCCGAGGACGATCGCCAGCTGCTGGAGCGAGCCGAGGCGACCGCGCACATGGGCCGGGCTGACCTCCGCGATGTACGCCGGAGCGATCACGGACGCGGCGCCCACGCCCAGGCCGCCGACCACGCGCCAGAAGATCAGGCCGACCACGCCGAACGCCAGGCCCGAGCCGATGGCGGAGACCAGGAACAGGATCGCGGCGATCACCATCACGGGCACGCGGCCGCGGCGGTTGGCGATCGGCCCGGCGAACCAGGCGCCGAGCGCGCAGCCGATCAGCGCCGAGGAGACGGCGAAGCCCGTCAGACCGGCGCCGAGGCCGAACTCCCCGGCGAGGGCGTCCACGGCACCGTTGATGACAGAGGTGTCGAAGCCGAACAGGAAACCGCCGAGCGCGGCGGCGACCGAGATGCCGACCACCTTGGCGTTGAGGCGAGACGTCGCGGCGCCGCCGGACCGGGTCGCTGTCATGGTGGGTCCTCTCTGGGTGGCGCCCGACGGCCCGCTGCGCGCCGGTGCGTCCGCACAGTGTGTTCTCCGCTCAGCGAGCGTGCAAGTCGCACAGCCCTTCTCCCCGCCCCCCGAGGAGGCGGCGGGACATCAGGGGGAACCGTGCCCGCTGCGCCCGCCGTGGTCGCCGCCGTGCCGGGAGGTCTGCCGCACAGGGCTGCGGCAGACGGCGCCTCGGGTCACGGGGCAGAATGAGGGCCATGTTCGTCGTCCTGGGCCCCGCCCCCGCCTCCGTCGGCAGCCCCGGCACCTGGTGGGCCCTGGACGGGGAGGGCGATGACGCCGTTCCCCTGGGCTCCTGCGCCGCCGGGTCCGTGGCCGGGCTCGTGGCCGGTCTGCCCGCCCGCCTGGGCGTGGACCCGAGCACGGTCCGCTGGGTGCTCGCCGACGTCGGGACGGAGTACGCCGCCTGGCTGGCGGCGGGGGTGCGGGTGGATCGGTGCTGGGACCTGGCCCTCGTCCAGCGGATCCTGCGGCACGCGGCGACGGCGCCGGGCAGCGGGGTGCGTTACACGCCCGTGGCGCAGCTCGAGGTCGCCGACCCGACGGAGCCCGAGCGCCCGGCGCGGGTGCCCGCCGGTCAGGAGTCCTTCTTCGACCTGCCGGACGAGGCCGACCCGGCCCCGGACGTCACCGTGCTCGCGGCCGAGCTGGCCGCGCAGCGGGCCGCCGTCGAGGGCTCGGCCCACCCGCAGCGGCTGCGGCTGCTCGCGGCGGCGGAGTCGCAGGGTGCACTCGTGGCCGCGGAGATCCGGGCGGCGGGTCTGCCGTGGGACCGGGGCGTGCACGAGGCGCTCCTCGCCGAGCAGCTCGGCCCCCGACCTGCCCCGGGCGAGCGTCCCGCCCGCCTGCAGGCCCTGGCCGAACGCATCGCCGACGTCCTGGGCTCCCCCGGGCTCAGCCCCGACTCGCAGCCCAGCCTGCTGCGGGCGCTGCAGACGGCGGGCGTGGCCGTGGAGTCCACGCGGCAGTGGGACCTGAAGCACTGGATCGACGCCGGCGGCGCGGAACGCGAGGCGCGGGCCGCGCTGCTCGCACCGCTCCTTGAGTACAAGGCCCTGGCCCGGCTGTGGACGGCCAACGGCTGGCACTGGCTGGACCAGTGGATCGGCGACGACGGCCGGTTCCACGCCGCCTATCTGGTCGGCGGCGTGGTGACCGGGCGGTGGGCCGCCCACGGCGGTGGGGCCATGCAGATCCCGGCCGGGGTGCGCGACGCCGTCCGCGCAGACTCCGGGTGGACGCTGACCGTGGCCGACGCCTCCCAGGTGGAGCCGCGCATCCTCGCCGCGATGGCCGCCGACCAGGCGCTGGCCCGTGCCGGGACCACGCCCGACCTGTACCGGGAGGTGGCGGAGCAGGGCCGGGCAGCCGGCACCGCGCTGGCCGACCGCGGGCGCGCGAAGATCGCCCTGCTGGGTGCGATGTACGGCTCGACGACGGGCGACTCCGCGGCGCTCATGCCACACCTGCGCCGGCTCTACCCCCGAGCGATCGGCCTGCTCGAACGGGCGGCCTCCGTCGGCGAGGGCGGCGGCCAGGTGTCCACGTGGCTGGGCCGCTGGTCCCCCGCACCGGGGCCGACGTGGCAGGAATCCGTGTCCGACGTCGGTACCCAGGCCGCCGAGTCCGCGGCCCGGCGACGGCGGCGCTCCCAGGGCCGCTTCACCCGGAACTTCGTGGTGCAGGGCACCGCGGCCGAGTGGGCGCTGTGCTGGATGGGCGAGATCCGCCGTCGAATGCGGTCTGCGGGCATGCGCACGGAACTCGTGTTCTTCGTCCACGACGAGGTCGTCCTGCACGGCCCGGCCACGGAGGCCGAGGCCGTGCGGACAGTCGTGGCGGAGTCCGCGAGCGCCGCCGGCCGCCTGCTGTTCGGTCCCGCCCCCGTGGACTTCCCGCTCACCGTCTCCAGCGTGGGGTCGTACGCGGACGCGAAGTGAGGGGCAGCAGCGCGTCGGTCGCGCCCACGGCCTCCGTGCGCCGCACCGGGCCGAGGACCCTGGGACCTGGCACGATGCGGGACGAGGGCCGATCCTGGAGAGCGCCCGAGACACCCCCCCCCGTTACCTTCTTCGTGGCTCCTGGATCCGGCAGGATCAGGGAGTGCTGACCGGCCGGTCCTGGGCATGATCGT
>NZ_JASDCZ010000087.1:0-9675 GCF_030407635.1 Micrococcus sp. APC 4021 | reverse complement strand
GCACGTGCTGCTCCACGAGCCGCTCGGCGGGCACGGTCGGCTCGGCGGCCTCGGCCGACGCGGGGGCGGCCTCGGTGGCGGGGGACTGCTGGTCGTCGGGCTGCATGTGATTGGTCACCGCTGGAACTCTCCCTGACTGCGCCGGCACGCAGTCGTCGAGGGATGCGGCCGGTCGGGATGGACACGAACAGGGCCAGCGTACCGGGCCGGACAGCGCCCGCGCCTAGAATGGGCCGGTGCGCCGGCGGGGGACCGTCGCGCGTCCCCGCCGTCGTCGTCTCGAAGGATCGCCATGTCCCGCAAGGCCTCCCTGTCCGGTTTCCACGAGTGGCTGCCCGCCGAGCGGCTCGTGGAGCAGCACGTGCTCGACACGCTGCGGCGGACCTTCGAGCTGCACGGGTTCGCCGGCATCGAGACCCGTGCCGTGGAGACCCTGGGCCAGCTGCTGCGCAAGGGCGAGGTGGACAAGGAGGTCTACGCGGTCTCCCGCCTGGCCGAGGACGAGGAGGTCGCCGCGGGCCGGCGCGATCCCAAGGACCCGGCCGACCCCAAGCGCCTGGCCCTGCACTTCGACCTCACCGTGCCGTTCGCCCGCTACGTCGTGGAGAACGCCGGCCACCTCGCCTTCCCCTTCCGTCGCTACCAGATGCAGAAGGTCTGGCGCGGGGAGCGCCCTCAGGAGGGCCGCGCCCGCGAGTTCACCCAGGCGGACATCGACGTCGTCGGCGACGGCGCCCTCTCGCCCCGGTACGACGCCGACGTCGCACTCGTGATGGCCGAGGCGCTCGGCGCCCTGCCGATCGGCGACTTCCTCATCCGCGTGAACAACCGCAAGCTCGCCGAGGGCTTCTACCGGGGCATCGGCCTGGAGGACACCGCCGGCGTGCTGCGCAGCATCGACAAGCTGGAGAAGGTCGGCCCGGAGGAGGTCGCGCGGCTGCTCCAGGAGGAGGTCGGCGCGAGCCCCGAGCAGGCTGCGCAGGCGCTGGCCCTGGCGGACATCCGCACGTCGGACGCCTCGTTCGTCGAGCGGGTCCGCGCCCTGGGGGTGACCCACGAGCTGCTCGAGGAGGGGCTGACCGAGCTGGCCGACGTCGTCGCCACCCTGCACCGCCGCGCCCCCGGGCGCGCCGTGGCGGACCTGTCCATCGCGCGCGGCCTGGACTACTACACGGGCACCGTCTACGAGACCGTCCTGGTGGGCCACGAGCAGCTCGGCTCGATCTGCTCGGGCGGCCGCTACGACGCGCTCGCGTCCAAGGGGAACCGCGTGTTCCCCGGTGTCGGGCTGTCCATCGGCGTGACGCGGCTGGTGATGCGCATGCTGTCCCAGCAGATGGCCGTGGCCTCCCGCTCCGTGCCGACCGCGGTGTACGTGGCGCTGACGGCGGACGAGGACTGGTCCGAGGCCCAGGACGTCGCGGCCCTGCTGCGACAGCGCGGCATCCCCGCGGAGGTCGCGGTGTCCGCGGAGAAGTTCGGCAAGCAGATCAAGTACGCGGATCGCCGCGGCATCCCGTTCGTCTGGTTCATGGGCCGGGACGATGCCGGCGCGCGGGTCCACGAGGTCAAGGACATCCGCTCCGGCGAGCAGCACGCCGCGGACCCGGCCGACTGGACCCCGCCGGCCGAGGACCTGCTGCCGCAGGTCGCCCGCGCGCAGGACTGAGCGGGCGGACCGCTGCGCCGGCCCCGGCGCGCGACGCCGACACCCGTCCGCGCGTCGGTTCACCGGCCCCGGCGCCCGGCCCGCACGAACGCGCGCCCGCCCACCCCGATCAGGAACACGCCCGCCATCGCGGCCACGGACATCGGCGGCAGGCTGAGGGCGAGCAGCAGGCACAGGGCCAGGCCGAGGACGTTGACGGCGCGGGGCACGCGCAGCGGGCGCAGCGGGCGCGGCCGGGCCGGGCGGCGGCCGTCGTCGTCCCCGCGCAGGGTCAGGGCGGACAGGTTCGCCACCGCGTAGTAGACGAGCACGCCGAACGAGCTGAAGCCCACCACGGTGAGGATGTCCGTGGTGAGCAGGAGCAGGATCACGGCCGCGGCCACCGTCAGCTGAGCCGTCCACGGCGTGCCGGTCCCCGCATGGACCCGTGCCAGGGGGCGGGGCAGGTCGGACTCGCGGGCCATGGCCAGGGCGGTGCGGGAGATGCCCGTCAGCAGGTTGAGCATGGCCCCGGCCGCGGCGAGGGCGGCGCCGGCCACCGCCACCCAGCCCCAGCCGGAGCCCAGGGCGGTCTCGAGCAGGTCGCGCACGGGCGCCGGGGACCGGGCCAGCCCGGAGGTCCCGAGGCCCGAGATCAGCGCCGTGGCGAGCAGCAGGTACAGCGCCACGGTCACGGCGAGGGCGATCAGGATGGCGCGCGGGATCGTGCGTGCGGGGTCGATGACCTCCTCACCCATGGTGGCCACGCGCGCGTAGCCGGCGAACGCGAAGAACAGGACGCCCGCGCCCATGAGCACGCCCTGCACGGGGGAGTCGACGCCGAGCGCCGCGGCCGAGCCCCCGGGGGCCTCGCGCGCCAGGCCTGCGCCGATGGCCAACACGAGCACGGCGAGCACGGGCACGAGGATCGCCAACGTCGCCTGCGCGGTCCGCGTCACGCCCGCCATCGCCACCCCGGTGAGCACGACGACGGCGGCCACGCCCGTCCACCGGGCCGCGGCGGCGTCGTCGGGGAAGAGGTACAGGCCGAGGGTGGCCGCCATCGCGGCCACCGACGCGGTCTTGCCCGTGACGAAGCCCCAGCCGGCGACGAAGCCGGCCCACGGGTGCAGCTGCCGCCGGCCGTAGACGTAGGCGCCGCCGGACTCGGGGTGGACGGTGGCCAGCTGCGCCGTGGACAGGGCGTTGCACAGGGCCGCGACGGCCGCGACCGCCAGGGCCCCGTACAGCAGGCCGGGGTGGCCGCCGGTGAGCGCGGCCGCCAGGCCGATCGCGGTGAACACGCCCGCGCCGATCATCGAGCCGAGGCCGATCGCGACGGCGTGGAGCAGGGTCAGGCGGCGCTGCAGGGCGGCGGTCATGACGGGGTCCTCCTGGGCTGGGGCAGTGTGGACGGGGCACTAGACTGACGGGAACGGCGCGCGCCCGCCCCGCAGGCGTATCACACGGCGTCGACCATCACATGAACCCCGCACATCGTCCGGCGACCGGACGGAGAGGATCCTCGTGCTGCGCACCCACTCCCTCGGCGAGCTCAACGCCTCGCTCATCGGCCAGACCGTCACCGTCACCGGCTGGGTGGCGCGGCGGCGAGACCACGGCGGCGTGGCCTTCGTGGACCTGCGCGACGCCTCGGGCTTCGCCCAGGTTGTGGTGCGGGACGAGGCGGACTTCGACCCGCTGCGCAACGAGTGGGTTCTGCAGGTCACCGGCACGGTCGAGCGCCGCCCCGAGGGCAACGAGAACCCGAACCTGCCCTCCGGCGAGATCGAGCTGATCGCGGAGACCGTGACGGTGCTCAACACCGCCGCCGCGCTGCCGTTCCAGGTGGACGAGCACGTGGAGGTCGGCGAGGAGGCCCGGCTGCGCCACCGCTACCTGGACCTGCGCCGCCCGCAGCCCTCGCGCATCATGCGCCTGCGCTCCGAGGTCAACCGGACGGCGCGCGAGCTGCTGCACGGCGAGGGCTTCGTGGAGGTCGAGACCCCGACTCTCACGCGCTCGACGCCGGAGGGCGCCCGCGACTTCCTCGTCCCGGCCCGCCTGGCTCCCGGCTCCTGGTACGCCCTGCCGCAGTCGCCGCAGCTGTTCAAGCAGCTGCTGCAGGTGGGCGGGATCGAGAAGTACTACCAGATCGCCCGCTGCTACCGCGACGAGGACTTCCGCGCGGACCGTCAGCCCGAGTTCACCCAGCTGGACATCGAGGCCTCCTTCGTGGAGCAGGATGACGTGATCGCCCTCGGCGAGAAGATCGTCAAGGCCCTGTGGGCCCTCGTGGGCGTGGACGTGCCGACGCCGATCCGCCGCATGACCTACGCCGAGGCGATGGAGAAGTACGGCTCGGACAAGCCGGACCTGCGCTTCGGCCTCGAGCTGACGGACCTGACCGAGTACTTCAAGGACACCCCGTTCCGCGTGTTCCAGAACGAGTACGTGGGCGCCGTCGTGATGCCGGGCGGCGCCTCCCAGGCCCGCCGCACCCTCGACGCGTGGCAGGAGTGGGCCAAGCAGCGCGGCGCCAAGGGCCTGGCCTACGTGCTCATCCAGGAGGACGGCGAGCTGACCGGCCCGGTGTCCAAGAACATCTCCGAGGAGGAGAAGGCCGGGCTGGCCGCCGCCGTGGGCGCGAACCCGGGCGACTGCGTGTTCTTCGCCGCCGGGAAGCCGAAGGAGTCCCGCGCGCTGCTGGGTGCGGCCCGCGTGGAGATCGGCCGTCGCTGCGGGCTGTTCACCGATGCCGGTGACGGCGTGGCCGCGAAGGACGCCGACTGGGCGTTCGTGTGGGTCGTGGACGCGCCGATGTTCGAGCCGGCGGCCGACGCCGTGGCCTCGGGCGACGTCGCCGTGGGTGCGGGCGCCTGGACCGCCGTGCACCACGCGTTCACCTCGCCCAAGCCGGAGTTCGCGGACACCTTCGACACCGACCCGGGCGCGGCCCTGGCGTATGCGTACGACATCGTGTGCAACGGCAACGAGATCGGCGGCGGTTCCATCCGCATCCACCGTCAGGACGTGCAGGAGCGCGTGTTCGAGGTCATGGGCTTGTCCCCGGAGGAGGCGAACGAGAAGTTCGGCTTCCTGCTCGAGGGCTTCAAGTACGGCGCCCCGCCGCACGGCGGCATCGCGTTCGGCTGGGACCGCGTGGTCGCCCTGCTGGCCGGCACCGACTCGATCCGCGAGGTCATCGCGTTCCCGAAGACCGGCGGCGGCTTCGACCCGCTGACGGCCGCACCGGCGCCCATCACCGCCCAGCAGCGCAAGGAGGCCGGCGTCGACGCGCAGCCGGAGCCGAAGCAGGCCGAGGCCGAGCCGGAGGCCTGATCCGGGTCCGCGGCGGGCCCGCCTCAGCCGCGCCGCGGACCGGCCAGCTCGTCCGAGTCCACGATCAGCGTGAACGGCCCGGAGTTGGTGAGGGAGACGTCCATCTTCGCGCCGAACACCCCGCGCTCCACGCGCACGCCGGCGGCCTCGAGCTCGGCCGTGAACCGCTCGTAGAGCGGCTCGGCCTGGTTGCCCTTCGCCGCGCGCGTCCAGGACGGCCGCCGGCCCTTCCGCACGTCGCCGTACAGCGTGAACTGGCTGACGACGAGCGCCGGGGCACCGGCGTCGGTGAGGGACCGCTCGCCGTCGAGCATGCGGAGCCCGGCCACCTTGCGGGCCACCTGGACGGCCTCGGCCTCGGTGTCGTCGACGGTCACGCCGAGCAGGATCACCAGCCCCTCGCCCTCGAAGGAGCCGACGACTTTGCCGTCGACGGTCACGGACGCGGAACGGGCGCGTTGCAGAACGGCTCTCATGCAGCCATTCTGCAACGCGCCCGGAACCGGTCCGCGTCAGCGGATCACTGACGACGGGTCGGATTCACCTCGTACACGGTGGTCGAGCCGGAGACCTCGTTGGCGACGATCAGCAGGGCGGTGCCGGAGGGGGACTCGTCGGCCGGCACGAAGGTCAGGCCCTCGGCGCCCATGTCACCCAGGCCGGCCGTGGCGTCGTCGCCCGCGGCATCCCAGTCACGGTCGTTGACGTAGTCCACGTAGGTGGCGTTCCGCGGGTCGGTGATGTCGAAGACCACCACGCCGCCGATGCGCTCGAGGCCCACGAACGCGTAGGTGCGGCCCTGGATCGTGCCCACCACCACGGACTCGGGCTCGGGGCCCTTGTCATCCGAACGGGAGTCCCCGGACGGGGTCTCGGCGTTGTTCGCGTTGAACGCGTGCTCCGGCAGCTCGCCGGCGGCCACGAGCCGGGCGATCTGCTCCTCGATCATGCCGGCGGAGTCGAACAGGCGGGTGCCGTCCGCGGTGTAGATGGAGAAGGACCGGCCGCCCAGTGTGGTCAGGGAGGAGTGGCACTCGCGCTCAGAGTCGTAGCCGAGGTCGGTGAGCACCTTCAGGCGGCCCAGGGCATCCTTCTTCTGCAGGGCCTTGGCCCCCGGGAACTCGGCGGCGCACAGGTCCAGGTCGCTGACGCGCTCGGAGTCGTTGAAGTCGCCCCACTCCCGCCCGTCACCCTCGTTGGCGGTGACGACCAGGTTCTGACCGCGCCAGCGGTACGTGTCGATGCCGTCGGGCATGGGCAGGCCGTCGACCGGCCAGTGGCCCAGCTCGATGCCGCCGTCCTTGTCCGAGGCGTCCAGCACGCCCTCGGTGGACCAATCGGTGGGCGTCAGCGCCCAGAGGTCCTCCAGCGTGGCGGACTTCAGGTCCACGACGGCGACGGCGTTGGCCTCCTGCACGGACACGTAGGCGGTGCGTCCGGTCGGGTCGACGGTGACGTACTCCGGCTCGAGGTTGCGAGCCACCCGACCGGCGGGCTCGTGACCGGCGGGCACCGCCATATCGGGGCCGGAGACGCGCACGCCGGCGGGCAGGGCGGTGCCGGCGTCGTAGGCGCGGAAGTCCACGGTGCGCACCGCGTCCTGGGTCAGGCGGGAGAACTGCCGGGCGTTCTTCGGTACGGAGACCACGGAGATCGTGCCCTCCGGGTCGACGGAGAAGTCGTCGGCCGGTTCGCCCTCGTTGGCGACCACCACGTACGCCCCGTTCGGGGAGAAGGCCAGCGAGTCCGGCAGGGCACCCACCCGCACGCCGCCGAGGTAGCGCAGGGTGGTGGTGTCGAAGAACACGACCCAGCCGTGGTCGGTCTTCTCGGCGGCCTCCACGGCGACGGCCATCACGCCGCCGGAGACGGCCACGGAGTTCACCGTGGCGCCCTTGTCCGTGACGGAGCCGTCCGCGGTGCGCAGGCCCTCGGCGGAGAGGGTCCGCTCGGCCACGGGGGCGGCGTCGGCGCCCAGGCGCATGACGTCGACGGCGCCGCGCTGCGCGTTCACCACGAACAGGCGGCCGGAGACCGCGTCGAAGGCCGGGATCTCGGCGGCGGACTCGCCGAACACGCCGGTCTCGTGGGTGCCGGCGCGGGTGAGCTCGATGCTCTTGCCGGACGGGTTGGCGGCGATGGCGGCGCGCTGGGCCGTGGCCGAGTGCGGGGCGGGCGCGCTGAGGGAGGCCGGGGCGAGGAAGGCCGTGGACAGGGCCGCGGCGGTGACGGCCGTGGCGAGGCGTGCGAGGCGAGGCATGGATGCTCCAGTCAGGGCAGGGAGGCGGAGGACGGGGTCACCCCATCGCACGGATGTGAACGGACCGTGACGTCCCGGCCAGCGCGCGGTGTCCCGCGGGTGTCGACGCCCCGGACGCCCCGCGTGCCGTCCGCCGAGGTCAGTCCTCGCTCGGCAGCCCCGCGAGCACCCGCACCGTCGTGAGGTTCCGGGCCGTGCCGCGCACCCCGAGCGCCCGGTCGAGGCGAGCCGGGGTGAGCGGGGAGTCGGCGACCCCCGCGGCGCAGCGCATCCACAGCAGCCGTCCCTCCAGGGCCGTGCGATCCGGCCCCGCGGGTCGGCCATCCCCGTGGTCGAGCGCGGCCAGGGCGGCGGCCGCCTCGGGTGCGGGGTCGTCCTCGAGCACGGTGAGCTGGGTGCGTTTCGGCTCGCCGCCGGCCCAGGGGAGCGCGTCGTGCAGCTCCAGGGCGCGCCGGAGCGTGCCCACGTCCACGAGGACCACGGGGACGTCGAGGCCGCCCTCCTCACGCGCCCGCCGCGCGAACCCCTGCCGCACGCCCTCGGCGGCCGCGTCGGAGGACGCCCGGAACAGGACGTTGCCGCTGGCCAGGTGGGTCGTGACCGCCTCCCCGCCGGCGGCCCGGGCCCAGCGGATCAGCGTGTCCTTCCCGACACGGTTGCTCCGGCCCACGTTGATCCCGCGCAGCAGCAGGACATGGGTGTGGTCGGCGCGCGGGGCGGCGGGGCTCATGCGGCCAGGATGCCACCCACGCGCCCGCGGGCCGAGGACTACCCTGGACCCGATGGACGACCTCTTCAGCGCCGCGCACAACGGGGCCGACGACGACGGCCCGGCCGGCACCGTGGCCGCCCCGCACCCCGGCGCACCGCTGGCCGTGCGCATGCGCCCGCGCACGCTGGATGACGTGCTGGGCCAGCGGCACCTCATGCGGCCGGGCTCCCCGCTGCGCAAGCTCGCTGAGCCCGATCCGGACTCCGCCGCGGGACCGAGCTCGGTCATCCTCTACGGGCCTCCGGGCATCGGCAAGACGACGCTGGCCCACGTGATCGCCCGCGCCCCCGGGCGCACGTTCACGGAGCTGTCCGCGATCACGGCCGGTGTGAAGGACGTGCGGCAGGTGATGGAGCAGGCCCAGCGCGAACGGGACCTCTACGGGCGCACCACCGTCCTGTTCCTCGATGAGATCCACCGCTTCTCCAAGGCGCAGCAGGACGCGCTGCTGCCGGGCGTCGAGAACCGCTGGGTCGTGCTGGTGGCCGCGACCACGGAGAACCCGTCCTTCTCCGTGATCGCACCCCTGCTCTCCCGGTCGCTGCTGCTCACGCTGCGTCCCCTCACGGACGACGACATCGTCGGGCTGCTGGACCGTGCCGTGACCCAGGAGCGCGGGCTCAACGGCGCCGTGGTGCTCCAGGACGACGCGCGGGACTACCTGGTGCGGATGGCCGGCGGCGACGCGAGGCGGGCGCTCACGGTGCTGGAGGCCGCGGCCGGCGTCGCCCTGGACAAGGCGCGCGAGGCCGGCCGGGCGGGGGAGGGCGCCGTCGCGGTCACGGAGGAGGACGCCGCGCAGGCGATGGACCACCACGTCCAGCGCTACGACAAGGACGGCGACCAGCACTACGACGTGATCAGTGCCTTCATCAAGTCCATCCGCGGCTCGGACGTGGACGCGTCGATGCACTACCTCGCCCGGATGCTGGAGGCGGGGGAGGACCCCCGGTTCATCGCCCGGCGGCTGATCATCTCCGCGTCCGAGGACGTGGGCATGGCCGACCCGACCGCGCTGCAGACCGCCGTGGCCGCCGCCCAGGCCGTGCAGCTGATCGGCATGCCGGAGGGACGCATCATCCTGGCGCAGGCCGTGACGCATCTGGCCACCGCGCCGAAGTCCAACGCGAGCTACACCGCCGTGAACGAGGCGATCGCGGACGTGCGGGCCGGCCACACGGGCGCGGTGCCGGCGCACCTGCGGGACGCGCACTACCCCGGCGCGGCGGCCCTCGGCCACGGCCAGGGCTACGTCTACAGCCACGACGAGCCGCACGCCGTCGCCCGTCAGCAGTACGCGCCGGACCCCCTGGTCGGGAGGGACTATTACCGGCCCAAGCCCATCGGACACGAGAAGCGGCTCACCGAGCAGGTGGCCGCGCTGCGCCGGATCATCCGCGGCGACTGAGCGCGCGCCGGGCCCGAGGGCGGACGCCTCGGGCGGCCGCGCGGAATAAAGACGCCCGGATCACCGGTTGTCCAGGGATGAGCGGGGCGGTCGACGTCGGCCCGCCGACTCCTCGCCCGCTCGCGCCCCCATGCACCACCGACGCACAGAAGGAACAGAAGGAGCCGCCCCCATGACCCAGTCCACTCCGCAGCAGTCCACCCCCCAGCACACCGCCGCGCAGCAGCCGGCCCCGTACGGCCGCC